>NZ_JADEWG010000186.1 GCF_015207735.1 [Phormidium] sp. LEGE 05292 | reverse complement strand
CTCCCCATCTCCCCATCTCCCCATCTCCCCATCTCCAATCCTCCAACAACCGAGTACTCCCAAAACCGCCTCTAGCGCAGAGAATGCCCTTGACTTCTGGGTTAAACCATGCTTCTTTTAATTGATAGCGGCGATGTTGGTCTTGACCAGCTAAGTAACCCCAGCGTTCGGTGATGCCGTCGCAGATTTGGACTTGGTAGCCGTGCTTTCGCCAAATTTCCACACCTTTTTCAAACGCTGACATTTCGCGCAATGCACCACTAGGCGCGATGACTTGGAGTAAATCTCCGGGTTGCAAAGGGGCGGGAATTTGGCAAACTTCGATCATTGGAATCGGTAAACCTTGTCTTTTTCAGTGTTAATTGTTAATTATTAATTGTATTTAGGATTAACCGCTAGCGAAAAACTTGAGCGATGAGAATTTTGCTGATTGAGGATGACGAAGTACTAACGAATGTGCTGTTAGAGTCTCTTACTAGTCAGCACTATTTGGTAGATGCGATCGCTGATGGAGAATTAGGTTGGGAATATGTCCAAAGTACGCCTTACGATCTAATTTTGATGGATGTGGGATTGCCGAAATTAGACGGAATTAGTTTATGTAGCAAATTACGTAATTCTGGTTGCAGCACTCCGATTTTATTAATGACTGCGAAGGATGCGAATAGCGATCGTATTCGTGGTTTAGATGCAGGTGCAGACGACTACTTAATTAAACCCTTAGATTTAGCCGAACTTCACGCTAGAGTTAGAGCATTATTGCGGCGAGGAGAAGTTCCCCACACGCCTGTTTTACAAGTAGGAGAACTCAAGTTAGATCCTAGTAGTTGTCAGGTAACTTTTCAAGACAAAATTATACCATTAACCCCTAAAGAATACAATCTTTTAGAATTATTTTTAAGAAATCCCTCACGAGTTTTCAGTCGCGCCAATATTGTCGAACATCTTTGGTCATTCGACGACCCACCATTAGAAGAAAGCGTTAAAGCACATATTAAAGGATTGCGCCAAAAAATGCGAAATACAGGCGCGGGAAATTGGATTGAAAACGTTTATGGGTTAGGATATCGCCTTAACCCAGAACAGGCAAACAGTGAAAATGCTAAATCTAAAAATGCCAATTCAAAATTAGATGCCGCACCATCGGTGCAAGAACAATTTAATCAAGCAATGGAGGTAATGTGGCAAAAATATCAGAGTTTAATGGCAGAACGTTTAGACGTTTTGCAAACCGCAGCAACAGCTATTCAAACAGGAGAAATAGCTGAAGAATTACGCCTAGCAGCAAGCAAAGAAGCGCATAAATTAGCCGGGGTTTTGGGAATGTTTGAATGGGAAACTGGAACCCTAATTGCTAAAGAAATTGAACAATTATTGGAGTCAGGTCGGATACTTACAGAAACCAAAGTTTTGTCGTTGATAGAAGATTTAGCCAAGGGAATTGAAAATAGGGGAAAAGGACAAAATAAAACCGAAACTTTAGATGTAAAACCTTTTGTCTCCCTGAAACATTCATCAACAGATACGCGATTATTATTAATCGATCCAAACCCGGAACTCGGTGAAAAATTACAAGAAATAACACAATCAACCGGGGAAAATTGGTCACAAGTAGCAACTTTAGAAGCAGCGAAAAATTGGTTGCAAAACAAATCGCCTGACTTAGTAGTGTTGAGTATTGATGATATTGGACAACGCCAAAAAAGCTTGGAATTATTAACAAATTTGGCGCAACGCACGCCCGTAGTTCCCGTGATTGTCCTCGCTGCTGGTGATTGTTTGGTAGACAGAATCACAGTGGCGCGTTCTGGAGGAAAAGGATTTTTAACAAAACCTGTAACAGCAAGTCAAATTTGGGATTTAGCTTCGCAAATTTTACAGCAAAGTCGTCGTCAAACAATTAATTTATTAGTGGTAGATGATGACCCGATTTTCTTGGCAACTTTACCTCCAATGTTGTCGCCTTGGGGAATGAGAATCACAGGTTTGGACGATCCTTTAAAGTTTTGGGAAGTGTTAAAAAATGTCTCCCCAAATTTGTTAATTTTAGATGTAGAAATGCCTAACATTAGTGGGATTGAACTTTGTCAGGCGGTGCGTAACGATCCGAATTGGCAAGAGTTACCAATTTTGTTCTTGACTGCTCATCAAGATGTAAAAATTATTCAACAAGTGTTTGCTGCTGGTGCAGATGATTATTTATTTAAACCTGTAGTAGCGGTGGAATTATTAACCAGAATTACTAATCGTTTGGAACGAAATCGTTTACTGCAAACGCTTTCAACTAAAGATCCACAAACTGGAGTTTTAAATCAGATAAAATCAAGTCGAGATTTGGAAAGTTTGCTCCAGCAAGCTGCAACAAATAAATATGCAGTTTGTTTAGCATTTTTTAGTGTTTATCAACTGCGTCAAATTAATATTAAGTATGGACATAATGTGGGAAATCAAGTGTTACAAAGATGGGGTCAATTATTTCAATCTGCTTTTCGAGGTGATGAGATTTTGGGTTATTGGGGAATTGGTGAATTTGTGGTGGGAATGCCGGGTTTAAGTAAGTTGGAAGCGAGCGATCGCTTAAATGATATATTAACTAATCTCAGGCAACAAGTTTTTTCTGCACCGGATGGTAGTCGCTTTCAAGTAAGTTGTAATTTCGCAATTGTAGAATATCCAACTGAGGGAATGACGCTGCAATCTCTTTATCAAGTTGCTAGTAAATCTTTAGAGTAATCTGCTTTGGTGCGTCAAACAGCGTAATTTTAGCTTGTAGAGACGTTGTATACAACGTCTCTACATTTTAAGGAGGTAAAGGAAAGAATAAGAGTGTTTTTAAATTTGCCATTTTAAAATCTAAAGTCTAAGATCTAAAATTGTTTGACTTTTCAATAGGAAACCTAAATTATGGGAAACAGAAAGTCAAAGTCGGTAAAACAACTGCAAGCAACTATTGATAAAATGGATGTGGCGCTAAATGCGATCGCAGATGCAGTTGTTTTTTTAGGTAAAAATCACCAAATAGAATGGTGTAATTCTGCTTTTACTCGCCTCATAGGAGCAAATTCTTCAATCGTTGGAAGTAATTTCCGTGAATTATTACCTTTACACCAAGGGGAAAACTTCCTAACTTCGGATGCTTATCCTGATATAAAAATTAAAAATAGGCAATATGAAACAACAGAATATCAATTTGTTCAAGGTGATAGAAAACTAAATTTAAAAATATCTGGTAATTATGTAGAAATTGAAAATAATTTTGAGGCTATTGTTTTAGTAATTGAAGATGTTACTCTGAAAAGTAAATCCATAAATCAAGAACAACAGCAAGAATATTTATCGTTATTACAAGCTACTCTAGAATCAACAGCTGATGGAATTTTAGTAATAAATCGCGCCCGAAATGCGCCGCTTTATAACCGTAAATTTTTACAAATGTGGGGAATGCCAGAAGAGTTGTTATTTCCTGGTAAAGAAGATGAAAGACTGCAATTTTTAGCTGCACAAACAAAAGATCCAGAATATTTCCTTGCCAAGGTTTGGGATTTATTTATTAATCATCCAGAAGCAGTAGTTTTAGATTTCGTAGAGTTTAAAGACGGTCGAGTTTTTGAGCGATATTCTCAACCACAGTGGAAAGGTCAGGAAATTATTGGTCGAGTTTGGAGTTTTCGCGATATTACAGAACAAAAGAAAACTGAAGAAAGATTGAGGTTTACTCAGTTTGCTTTAGATCAAATTTCTGATAATGTCGCTTGTTGCGATCGAGAGGGAAAAATTTATTATGTTAATCAAGCTTCTTGTCGATTAGTCGGATTCTCTAGAGAAGAATTGTTAGGTTTAACAGTTCACGACCTCGATCCTAATTATCCCAAAGAAGCTTGGCCGGAACATTGGCGAGAACTTAAGGAAAAAGGAACTTTAACTTTTGAAACTTTCATGCGTTCCAAGACGGGAGATTTAATTCCGATAGAAGTCTCCGCGTACTATTTAGAATTTGATGGGAAAGAATTAGATTTCAGCTTTTCTAAAAATATCATAGAACGTAAACAAGCAGAAGCAGCATTGCGCCGCAGTGAACTAAGATTTCGTCGGTTGTTTGAAAACTCTCAGGTAGGAATTGTTCTGACCAGAATTGAAGATGGATTAATTTTAGATGCCAATCAAAAATTTCTTGAACTAACAGGATTTAGTTCTCCCGATCAGGTAATTAAAAAGAAATATACTACTGAGTTTTACATTCATCAAGGCGATCGCCAATCGGCAGTAAATCAAGTACTACAAAACGGTCAATTGCACAACTATGAAGTGCAGTTTCGCCGTCGCAATGGCACACTTCTTTGGTTATTATGTTCTATCCGTTTAAATGTGGAAGAAAATTGTTTAGAAGGTGTAGTAACAGATATTACCGATCGCAAACAATCAGAAGAAGCTTTGCGGCTTAGCGAAATAAAATATCGCCATATTTTTGAGAATTCCTTAGTAGGAATTGGACGTTC
Organism: [Phormidium] sp. LEGE 05292; assembly: GCF_015207735.1. Lineage (GTDB taxonomy): Bacteria > Cyanobacteriota > Cyanobacteriia > Cyanobacteriales > Aerosakkonemataceae > Floridanema. Next base: position 6,465 of record NZ_JADEWG010000186.1, on the reverse strand, counting down.
TCGGTTATCAGATGGATTGTTTATCGATGCTAATCAACCCTGTGCGGAAATCATCGGTTATAAGTCGGCTAAGGAATTAATTGGTAAACGTCGTGCTGGGGAATTTCATGTTAATCCCAATGACCGTTCTTGGATGATATCCCAAATGGAACAAAATGGGGAAATTCGCAATTTTGAAATTCAATTATATCGCCAAGATGGAGGAATTAGTTGGGGATTATTTTCGGCACGAATTAACACTGAAGAATCTTGCTTAGAGTTTATGATTGTGGATATTAGCGATCGCAAACGATTAGAAGAAGAAGTAAAACAATCTCAACAATTTTTAGATACTATTATTAATAACATTCCTTTAGGAATGTTTGCTAAAGATATTAATAATGACTTCCGTTATGTATTAATTAACAAAAATGCCGAAAAGATTTTAGGTGCTTCCAAAGAACGAGCAATTGGTTTAAATGACTATGAATTAATTCCCCAAGCATCAGCAGACTTTATCCGCGAAAAGGATTTAACTGTAGTAAAACAAGGTACATTATTAGAAATTCCTGAAATGGAAGTTACGACGGCTAATCAAGAAAAAATTTTAATTAGACTTTTGAAATTCCCCCTGTGTGATAGCCAAAACCGAATTACACACTTATTATGTATTTCTGAAGATATTACTGAGCGCAAACATAGAGAACAAGCTTTAAGATTAATTGTTGAAGGAACTGCGGCGAAAACAGGCGATGAATTCTTTAATTCCTGTGTTCGTTATCTGGCTTCTGTATTAAGAGTTCGTTACTCTTTAGTAACTGAATTTGCCAATGAAACTAAAACCAGAGTTCGTACTTTAGCAATTTGGGCAGAAAATAAATTAGGGGAAAATTTTGAATATAACTTGTGCGGAACGCCCTGTGAAAGTATTTTATTCGGTCAAACTTGCTACTATCCACAAGATATCCAAAACTTATTTCCTAGCGATCGAGATTTAGCTACTATTGGCGCAGAAAGCTACTTAGGAATTCCTTTAACTAATTCATCAGGTGAAATCTTGGGTCATTTAGCCGTAATGGATGTTAATCCTATGAAAAATGACCCCGGAAGAGAACTAATTTTAAGAATTTTTGCCGCCCGTGCTGGTGCAGAATTAGAGCGTAAACAAGCAGAAGAAGCTTTAGAAAGTCGGGCAAGAAGAGAAAGTTTAGTTAGTTCTATTTCTCGCCAGTTTATCGACCAAGATGTGAACACGGCACTTAATTTTACTTTGAAAGCGATCGCACAATTCTTGAGAGTAGAACGTAGTTGTATTTTTCAATTATCAGAAGATCAAAAACAAATCTCCTTGCTCGATGAATGGTGTACTGAGGGAATTCAACCATTAGCTAATTATCTCAGATTATCAAATTTTAACACTTTACCTTGGTTTTCTCACAAAATTTTTCACGGTCAAGTAGTTCAAATCTCCTCAATTTCCGACCTACCACCCGAAGCAACAGCAGAAAAAACCATGTTGCAATTACAATCAATTCAATCTTTAATAATTGCACCATTAATTCACTCTAGTAAAGTCATCGGATTTTTAGGTGCCGATGTAGTTAACTCCACCAAAAATTGGAGCGAAGATGATATTAGTTTGCTCAAATTAGTCGGCGAAATTACAGCTATTGGTATTGCCAGATATAAAGCTGAAGAAGCTTTAAGAGTTGCTAAAGAAGCCGCTGAAGCAGCTAATAATGCTAAAAGCACTTTTTTAGCAAATATGAGCCATGAACTGCGTACCCCCTTAAATGCAATTTTAGGTTTTGCTCAATTAATGGAAAGAGATGCTGCTTTAACTGCGCGTCAAAGAGAATCTCTCGCCACAATTAATCGCAGCGGAGAACATTTATTAACCTTAATTAATGATGTGTTAGAAATGTCCAAAATTGAAGCGGGAAGAACTGTTTTACATTCCATACCCTTCGATTTACATAGATTGCTACAAACTTTGCAACAAATGTTCCAATTCCGCGCCGAAGCCAAACAATTAACTTTACAATTTGATATTGCTAATAATTTACCTCAATACGTTTTTACAGATGAAGGTAAACTCCGGCAAGTGCTGATAAACTTATTAAGTAATGCCGTAAAATTTACCGAAACAGGAGAAGTAACTCTCCGCGCTTATTCAAGTCATCTAAACCAAGAATTATCAATAGTAACTAACCAAACACAAGTCACTCTTTACTTTGAAGTTCAAGATACAGGTAGAGGCATTGCCCCAGAAGAAATAGATAATTTATTTCAACCTTTTGTACAAACAACAAGTGGAACTCAAGCGAGAGAAGGCACAGGTTTAGGATTAACTATTAGCCGTCAATTCATTCGTTTGATGGGAGGTGATATTCGTGTTAATAGTATTTTAGGAGTAGGTTCAATCTTTAACTTTGAAATTCAAATTACTTTAGCTGAACCCCCAGAAGAAGGGCGATTATTAACCAATAGACGAGTGCTTAAAATAGCTCCTAATCAACCTAATTATCGAATTTTAGTAGTAGACGATCGATCGGAAAACCGAGATATAATTGCTCAACTATTAGGAAGTATTGGTTTGGAAATTCGCACCGCTAACAATGGGGAAGAAGCGATCGCAACTTGGGAAAATTGGCAACCTCACCTGATTTGGATGGATATGCGAATGCCGATTATGGATGGTTACGAAGCCACTCGGCAAATTAGAAAAAAAGCCAATACTAACTCAATTTTTACTAAAATTATCGCCCTAACTGCAAGCGCCTTTGAAGAACAAAGAACCACCATTTTAGCCGCAGGTTGCGATGATTTTGTCAGCAAACCTTTCCGGGAACAAGTAATTTTTGATAAACTTACCGAACACATCGGCGTGCGCTTCTTTTACGCCGAAGAATCAGAAAATCAAAAACCTGAAGAAACTATCAGCGGCAAAGATCTCAAACCCTCAGACTTATCAAGTATGCCATCAGAATGGCTCGCAGAACTACACCAAGCATCCTTAGAAGTGGATGCCGAAAAAATTAACCAATTAATTACTCAAATTCCATCGTCTAATCACTTATTAATCGAAGGATTAACTGATTTAGTGCGGCGTTTCTGCTTTGATGAAATTTATGAGTTAACAGAAAATTAAGGCTCATCCTATAATGAATGCAACCCAAATCTTGAACTATCTTGCTTTTTCAGACTTTGAGCAAGCGATTGAAATGACTCGTGAGTTTGATTCTTTGCCGAAGCGTCCAGGAGTTTATGCAGTTCGTCATCGCATTGAAGGCGTTTTGTATATTGGCAAAACAAATAACTTAGCAACTCGTTTTAACGGTGGACATAAAGCCTTTTTCTGGGCATGGCTCGATCGCTATTCACCTACTGATGTGAGAATTACCTTTTATATACTGGATCGTTGGGGGAATCCAGCTTTATTATCGGAAATAGAGGCTGCGCTCCTGAGAGCGACAGAACCGCCCTACAATGCTCAAATCCCGATGGAGTAGATGGATGATGCAAGAAACGAAGGAGTACGAGCAACTTACACCCAAGGCTGGAAAAATTATTTTAGAGCAGTTACCAGACCGGATCAAAAATGCGATCGTTGCGCGTGCTGTTGAAATTGATTATCCCGTTGAAGCGGTGATTGAAATGGCGATCGCAGGTTATCTCGATCCTCATGCGATCGGCTTTGTCGATTGTAAACCCGATCGAAAAGCTTAAAATCGTTTGCTTACCAATCAAGCGATCGCAGAAATTTGTTATAATAAGTAAAGTACACAAAACTAAATCAAAGGCGACAACAATGGCTCGACAACTCAAGCGTTGGGAATCTCCCCGAAAAGAGGGAAGAAACGACAAAGGTAAAGGCGGTTCTGCAAGAGCGAGACAACTGAAGAAGCAACAACAGATGTTACGGAAAAAGCTCAAAGAACAGTCCGAAGACCAAAAAGCAAATCAAAATCAAAAATCAAACAAGAAAAATACTAAGGGAGGAGAGATTAATTTCCTCCCTCTTTTTTTTGATGTTTTCCAAACTCGATCGGGAAATTCTGATTAATCCCCTCCCAAATCTTGAGTTTGCCATCAAATGCGCCAGTCGCCAGTAAATTGCCATCAGGACTAAAAGCGACAGTTTGTACCCAATCTGTATCGATCGCGATCGATCGGATCTGCTGTCCAGTTTGCAAATCCCAAATCCTTACCCCATCCCTACCCGCACTAGCTACAGTCCTCCCATCAGGATGCACGGCCACAGAATTTACGATATCTTGATGACCAACCAGTGTAAAAGATCTGCGATTTGCCAGGTTCCAAACTTTAATTGTATGGTCATAACTGCTACTCACCAAAATATTACCATCTGGTGAAAAAGCTAATGAAGTAATTGCGCCTTGATGTCCGGGTATAGTCCCAAGAAATTGACTAGTTTGAATATTCCATAATTGAATTGTTTTATCCCTACCTCCAGTTGCCAAAATTTGTCCATTAGGGCTAAGTGCCACCGCGTAAACTATTGGTTGAGATAAGGGTACGCGATTATAAAGTAACCTTTCCGTTTTTAAATCAATTAATTTGATTCCATCCAAACCTCCAGTGACTAAAGTTTGTCCATCTGGAGTAATAGCTATAGATAAAATATTGCTAAATTCATGGGTTAAACTCCGGCTTAATTTACCATTTTTCAAGCTCCAAATATTCAGAGTAGCATCTTCGCTACCGCTAGCAATTGTAAGGTTATCAGGAGTAATTGCTAATGCCAAAACTCGGTTACTATGAGCATTAATTGTGCGAATTTTGTTACCCTTGATCGGATTCCACAAGCGAATTTTGGTATCAATATCAGTTCCGCCACTGGCGAGATATCTGCCATCAGGACTGAAAGTAAGAGCGTAAATTGGCCCCCAATGAGCTTTAATATTATGTAAAAGTCTGACTCTTTGCCAAGGGTTTTCTGGGTTTGGCAAAGGAGTAATAGGAACTTGTGGCTCAGGTGGTGGAGGCAGTTTTTCGGCAATAGTATTAATATTTGCCTTACTTATATCTGGAAAAATTGTGTAGCAGCTAAGACTGGCAACTGCACATCCTACTAGAAAGAATTTAGTGGCAATGTTCGGAAGTTTCATCCAAATGTGATTGAATATTAGGGCAGATTATTTCATCTACATCTTCAGTTATTGGTTCTTTCCATTCTGAAAGAAGTGCTTGTAATTCCGATCGCAAAGTTTCTAAAGCTGCAATTTGTCGATCGATCGCTGCTAGTTTCCCCTGAATATGTTGTTTAACTTCGTGACAGGGTAACTCACCGCGATCGTGAATTTCTAAAAATTCCTGAATTTCTTTTAAACTCATGCCCAAAGACTGAGCACGTTTAATAAAGTCCAGTCGCTTGAGTACTTGAGAATCAAACAATCGATATCCAGAGGAAGCGCGTGTCACTACTGGTGATAGTAAACCAAGTTCTTCGTAATAACGAATCGTTTTTACTGGCAATCCAGTAAATGACGCTACTTCTCCAATCTTGTGCAGTTTGCCTAAAACAGTTTTCATGATAATTTTAGGTCATTAGATTCAGCGATCAGTAAGCAGGCAGAAGGCTTTAAGGCAGAAGGGAAGAAGACTTTTATGCTCAACTCTTTACCTATTATTTAACTACTCAATCATTTCTGCTGTGCTGCACTAACAACTTTAAAATTAACAGTTTAAGAGCGCGGCGGACGCTTTTTGTTTGGAATATTTAAATTAGGTAACTGAGATTGGGAAGGTGTGGGTGGGAGATAAATTTGGGGTGCTTCGGTAGGGATTTCTGCTGGACGACGCTGAAGCATCAACCAACGTAATGCGATCGCTAATGCTACCGTTCCCATACCAAAAGTTAGCAACGATACGCGATCGCCAACTCCACCAATCACAGCATCCACCGCCCCAATAGTAATCATAAAACTAACAATCGGTTCTCTGCGGTAGGCTGACCTTAAAAACCTAAACCATGCAGCATTCATCATAAGTAATCTGTCAACTATGTAATCTACTTTTGCTTCAATCTTAGCGTTTTACTATTGCAGTTCCTATCCCTCACTTACATGAAGTCGGGGAGTAGCAAAAATTTACCTTTCCTACACCCTGACTTCATGCTCTATTACTTTTGCTTCCCGATCGCACATTCTTCAGGAAAACTTCAGAAAAACTACAATTCAGACTTTAATACAGCCCTAACCAGGATAATAACCCTTGACCTGTGACATACTCAATCAGCAAAATCAGCGCAAAACCAATCATCGCCGCTCGACCATTTAAGCGTTCTGCATATTCATTAAAACCGAATTTTGGCTCCTCTAGTCTAGGAGTTGTGGTTGGTTGCGGTTGTGTTGTTGTGGAATCAAAACCTCTAGCCATAAACTGTCTAATCCTTTCACACTCAGTAACAAATCTTTACATTTACATAATAATCTACGTTTGGCAAGAGCAGGGGAGCAGGGG
>NZ_JADEWG010000185.1 GCF_015207735.1 [Phormidium] sp. LEGE 05292 | reverse complement strand
TTAATTTTCCCTAATCAGGAATATCAAAAATGAATTTACACCTAAAATAAGGCGGATAAAATAATTTTTTATAGTAAGTTTTTCAAAAATATTAGTAAATCTGAGTCATTTCTGCGGAATGTGGGTTCAAAAACAGATTCTGGCACTGATGAAAATGCCTGAATCTCTCTATCAGCTAGATTCATTGCACATTAAGACCTAATTACGAGATTTTCTTCTATAAAATCAGCACTCCCTAGACTTTAAGACAGGGAATAGAATGTCCGATTTCAACCTCAACCGTGTATTACACCGAAACCCTGTAGGTTCACAGTCTTTTCTGCGAATTCTCTGGGCTTCCCAGTATTACACGGCAAGATTTGACTTCCTTCGTACCGTGTAATACAGCGTCAATCCGATCTACCTTTGCCAAGTATTACATGGTGATGGTTTTATCCGATCCACAATCACGTTGAAACCTTACACAGTAAGCTATTAATTCCTCTTACCCTTCAAAAATGAGCGAACGTACAGTAACCAGCCCCAAACCACCCGCTTAATTCTTTGGGGGATGTTCAACCTTTTAATGGTTGGGAGAATGATTGAAGCTGAAGCCTGATCCGTGCAGGCTGCTTTTAACCAATAAAAAATGTCGGCAAAGTCTCTCTCTGTATAGGATTCGCCGCCCTCTCCGTTAATTAAGAGAGCAAGTTCATCGGCTGGAATGGATGTTGTAATTGGATGGTTTAATAAATTTTCATCCTCAATTACAACATTCGTTTCAGCAGTCGAGACAGGTAGGTAGATAGCTAATGGTTCTCCCAACGGAACTTTTTCGGGTGCGGGTTCAGCTTGAGTTAAAACCTGAACTATCTCCCTATGCAGTGCGCGACGTTGCAGAATGCGCGAGCGAATCTCCCACTTCTCCTCATCCAGTCGGGTAAGTCTTGCTTGCTCCCGTCCAAATCGTTCGCTAATTACCGGGATACCCAGCCGTTCAAGTAATCGGTTAAAAATCCTGACATTGCTCCATTTTTTAGATGTGGGACTAAACCCAATCTTGAGAACTTCGTTGCAGTCTTTATGGTACTTTCGGATTTCATCGCATAGATTCTGTAAATCTCCCTCTGTGAGTGTTGCGCCACCTAAAAACACATCAATATATTCTGGGAATCCCAGCCGTTCAAGTAGGTAACGCTCTTGTTCCCTTGTAGGTAGGTCTGGGGCATAAGGGATATACCCCCAGCTTGCTTGTTTGTAGATAATACGTTCAGAACGTTCGAGCGAAAGGGCATATCTCCCCCCCTGGGAATCGGAGTTTTCCTCAATGCCATATTGCAAATCTTCATAGCGGGTCAATTGGTGCCCGTGCTTCTCCACAGCTTCCACTACTTCGGGGGTAATTTCAAACTGATTTAAAACCATTGCCGCCGCAATTGGATTCCGTTTTTTGAACAGACAATAACTAGCTATTTGTTCGGAACCTCCCAACAGTGGATTGAAATCTTCTACAACATTGCAGAACATCATTACCTCTGTTTTCTTCTGCCTGATAATTTGCTCTCTGGTTAGTTGTTCGCTTTTCTTAATGTCTTCCTTTTCCTCAACATCTAAAGGTTTAGCTGTTGCAATCTCGCAAAATCCATCCCATTCAATCTCTTCTCTTAATTCCTTTAAAGAAGTTTTGGTATCGCTATCTGTCCTGATTTCTTTAGTGGTGAGTGTGTTTCCTTCTAACTTCATTCGGGCAATAAAGTTGTCTCTTAATGCCCACATTGAATAGTTGTGTTCAGCAGATATCTTGCAGAAAGTTTTGATATGTGGGTCGTTATCTCGCTCGTATTGGTAATCCACGAAGGGTAGTAAGTCCGGGCGTAAGCTAGGACGGATTAAAGCTATTTCGCGCTCGTTCTTAGTAAACAAATCTTTTTTGACAATTTCTGGATAAGTCGAGCAAGAAACTTTAGAGTAATTTCTCCCAAACTGATTAACCCAAACAGTGCGCTTGATTGGCTCCCTTACTCTTGCTAAAGCTTGAGCAATGTCCCCATCATTCAACACCCCGTAATAAACACCGATAACCTCATCAAACCAGTGCATCTCAATGCTTACCCCAGTACACATAGAAGGAGAGGCAATCACTACATCATACTTTTGATATTCGCTCTCTATAAATTTGACGTAACTTTGCGCCTGTTCGTCTCCTGAAGTTTCAGCATTAATCGTGAGAATGCGATGACCAGGGACTTTCAGCCCTTCTTTAATCATTCTCTCTAGTAATTTAGTTGCTAATTTACTATCAGTTTGAATCAGTAACTTTTTGCCTTCATTAGCAAGTTTGACTGCGTGGCAGATGATAGCAGAATCATCAGGGCTAACGAATAACTCTACATCATATCCGGGTAATTTGTAATCGTTTTTGACTAGATAGCAGCTATCCTCACCCCGTAAAGTTTTGATGTAGTTGATAGTTGTATCGTCTAAGTCAGCATCAGCCAAAATTACTCGCCGTGCTTTTCTGATTAGTTCGGTAAAACGTGCAAGTATTGCTGGTCTTTTGCCATCTTGGTTGCAGGTGGAAGAGGTAAGAAGCGCTCGAATAACCTGCACAGCTTCGTCAATAATTATGTCAAAATCGCTAAACTCAGAAGGATTAAACGCGAGTAAAGCCTCGATGCAGCCTCCCAATCTTAAGGTAGGTTCCCCGTCAGAGTCTAGCCATACTCCTAATCCCCTATCAGCGTCAGTGCGCCAAGTATAACCCAGTCTAAGAGCAAGCGAGCGCCCTAAAAATATTCGGTGGGTGATGCTTACAAACTCATCCAATTGTCTGGTTTGGGAAGCAATTAATTTGGTTTTCCCTGTCGCTTTAGGTGATATAATTCCCACAATCCCAGTCTTGGGAAGTTCCAGTCCGATGGTAGATAAATCTGGAACATTTAACCCAACTGTGACGGGTGTTAATAGTTGGGATGGCTTCCTAATTAACCACTGCCACTCAGCGAATGTTGGTGCTAAAGAGAAAATTTTCTCAAAATATTCTTCTCCCTTAGCTACCAATAAATCGTCTACTCCTTTGTGTGGTAGATCCCAAGATAAAACTTTTACTTCAGATCCAGCATCAAATAAAAGTTTTCCTGTGTGCCAAGTAGCAGAGCGAACTGCTTTAAGAGTGGATGGTTTTTCATCCCTATCAAAGCAGAAAACAAATGTCCTACCCTTCTGCGTGAAAATTTGCAGTTCAGGGATTAATGATGAAGTTTTAGTTGCTGCGTCTTTATCAACTCTGCGTCCGTTCCAAATTCCAGGGAGTCCGATCGCCACATACCCAGCCGAAACCAAAGCAGCTGCTTTTTTGGCTCCCTCTGTTATGATAATTGGTATCCCAATTTTAGATTTAACCCACTGCCAAAAGCCCTTATCAATATTCCGTTTTAGCCATCGATTAGGGATGTCTTCAATCCCATCAATAACGCAAAAACCATGAGGTTTGACATAAGCTGCGTGCGCCCTTTCCAGGTACTCGCTACCCAGTCCACAGCGAACAGCCATTCGATAGCCTGCACGCCACGTTACATGGGGAAAGAATGCCCTTGTATTGGTCTTTTGGGGGTGTTCGTATTTGGTGGTTTTCCCGTTCACGCTTCGGGGTGTGGTGGGTTTCAGGCTCCCCCAATCCATCGGTTCCCCATTGTTTAGCGGGTCTGCTCCTTGGAATACCCAGCCAGAGCAATAGCTAAAATCTCTCTGATTGTACCAGTTCCACTGTGCTGGAGGTTGCTTTCTCCCTGAAACTTTATTTATATCGATTAAGAACTCAAAGCCTTCATCTTGATGTACCGAGCGGAAGTTTGCCAGTGCTATGTCTGGAGCGATCGCACTGCCTTTGATGATTTCCTTTCTTGCTGTGTGCGATAATGTAATTTCTCTTTTTTCTAAATCCCAGGTAGGTGCGTAGTTCATAGCTGCACCTCCATTGAGTTTTTAATGGGAGCAATACTTTTTAGTTGTCTTGCAGTCCCTAATCCTTCAGTGCATTTTTTGTGGACTTCACAGACGATAAAATAAAGTCGATCGAGTTGTTCATCTGAAGCATATTCATCATTAGCAAAAAAGTCGTCCAGTTCATCCAAAAAACTCCGCTCGGAATCATTTAAAAGTATTGGCTCATCTGTGCGATCGTCTATAAACTTTGTTGTTAAAGTCCAAGTTTCAGCAAGGGTGTAACCCATCTCTCTAGTCTGGGCATCTAAGAATGACCATGCTTTATCAACTCTGGACTTATCCCAATTCCATTTTTGAGGAGTAGAGGCAACCATTACAAGTCACCTCCCACTTTATTTATTTGTGCAAATACTGTATGATTCTGTCTAACTGCGTCTTTTGGTTTAGACAACCACTTCAACCACCGACCGCAAGAATAGCATTGAAGAGCTGCATAGTGTGGCGAGCGCCCGTCCCCAGCCTCAGAATTCCTTGCATTAAATCCCCCTACGCTGCAAGGGAAATTACTATAAGAAATTTTATCGCTCTGATCTAAGTATTGGTTGCAGTCTGGGCAGTTTGCACCATGCTCGAAAATTTTAGAAAGGCATAGTGCAAAGTTTTCAGAAGCTAAAGCAGGATTATTGGAATTTATATAAGAAAATCGCCCAAAAAGATACTTGCAGTTTTCGTGAGATAACAGCATAATAAATGTGGATATTGTTTTTTTTGAATTCCTAAGCTTCAGTTCCCCAACTTCCGGCATAGGAAAACGTTATTATTTTACATCCTTTTGACCGACCTAATCAATAGGTTGAGAGTGGTCAAAAAGTTAAGAAATTGCGATCGTACTACGCGATCGCTTTTTGCTATTTCCCCTCCGTCCGCGAATTGATACGCCTTCGTTGTCTGCTCCCTTAGCTCTGCCCCTACTACCTTGGTGGGTAGTGCGGCGATCGTCGCTGGCTTTTCCCCTACCTCTATCACCTTGGATTGAAGTACCTCTATTGTCAGAAGCTCTGCCTCGGTTGCCTCGGATTGATGTGCCTCTGTTATCGGAAGCAGGGTAATTTACTGGTGGTAATTGTGGGGTGTAAGTTATCGCATCAAAACACAAAATTAATTGAATCATGTTGCTGTTTTTCTAATAAATAGCTGTCAGAGAAAATTTATAAACCAATATATACAGCCCCATAAGGGACTGAACGCGACTAGGGACGCTCTTCAGGTGGCAGAACGCACCGAGCGAGAAAAGTTGCAGCCATATTCGAGAACGTCCGGTTCTCTTTTTTGGCGTGTTGCTGGATAAGCGCCCACACTTCAGGCGTTACATAAGTAGTGATTCGTTTTAAGTTTTTCGCTGGCAAGGTTTCTAGTTGAGTGGCATACATCCCTTTAATCTTACTCCGTATAGCTCTGCGTTACTAAATATATCATAATGGTGTAGCACTGTGTTATTTGTGTGCTATTCTTTTTGGTGTTACTCCAATATATTACGAAGTAGCACTAATACGGGATAGATGAGCAAAGCTCAAAGGTCGAATCTAATGCTTAAGACCAAACAAGACCAACTAGATCAATCAACTCGGTAAAAATTCAGAACCAGGGGAACTGCTCTAACCTAGTCCCCTGGCTGTACCCCCAAGACGAATCAGGAGTGACACAAACATGATGACATTTCAACCCCTACACCCCAAAGAGTTTAGGCAACAAACTGGTTTATCTGTTGCCCAAATTTCTATGCTCTCAGGTGTTCCGATCGAAACTCTAAAATGCTGGTTTTCCAGTGAACACAGCAAGAGAAAGGCGACACCACCGGACTATATTTGCAATTACTTCGGACTGCTTAAACAAATGATGTGATTACCACACTAGTAAATAACCAAAGTGTGAATGACACACTACCCGCAATATAGGCGGGTTTTTTAATATCTAATCATGTTAACCAGCTAACAGTTGACTACCCGGATAGGTGCGGTAGCTGGCTAACAGTCAGACTCTATAACCCTCTATGACTACAACAGTTTTTCATGTAAAAACCTACGAATCAAACGGGACAAAGTACTTCAGCAAGAAAGCGGCTAGACAGCTTTTAAAAATCAGTAATAGGCAACAGTTCAACCTCTACCTAGAAACCTTAAAAATAAGCCGTATAGGTTGGACTGAACTTAGAGAAATGTTAGCTCTTAAGCTCTTCTTAGCCGCTAGATATGGCTACCACTCCCATAAGATGTGGGGGAACTTAAACCAAAAACAACGGGTGTTTATTCTTGGCCATTTCGGTATTGATTTGGACGAACAATTCAGGAGATTAAAAGATGAATACGAACGGATTTGCAGTAAATGGTAATGGACGTAAAAAGACCAATGTAGATGCTAAGGCATTACTAGAAAACCCAGTCCCTATCGAACTAAAAAACTCTTCCAAAACTCCAGAACAGAAAACAGAAGAATTAAAAGAAGTTGCCAAACATTTTATTGACTCCGATTCAGAAACCACAGAACAACCTGAACAAATTACACCAGAAGAACCCGAAGAAGAAATAGACGCAGAAGAACTTTTGCGCCAGTCTAAGAAAGCAGAAACATCTGACAAAACTGCTCCCACTCCTGAAGAAGAACCGGAAGAAACTGAGGAAGCAGCAATTACTAAAGCTAGTGATGCTATTGCCAATAAAACCCAGGAACAAGTCGCCAAATTAGTTAAAGCATCTGCCCAAAAATCAAAAGCCAACCGCTTAACTGGGATGCAGATGGCACAGAAAGACTTGAAAGAAATTAAAGAGGGTTACAACCTCCAAATGATTGCTGGATTAACAGCATTGAATGAGGATACCGCCATTGATTTGAGCGAACAATTAAATCTTTTAAGCAGTTTCACAGACTCACAAACTGGAGAAGAAACCGACAAAGAGTTAGAAGAATTACTAACCAGTGACGACCCTAAATCTTTGGAAGAGTTCTCAAAAAAACTTACACAATCACTGGGAAAAAAGGGAAAGCCCTCAACATCGGGGCTGAAATTACTACTGGAGAATTAATCAGATTATTGTTGTTAGCGATGGTGGGTAAATTCGCATTACAGAAAGTCCGTATTACCCACCGCAAGAAACACAAATTAAAACCAGAATTACCCTACACAGAACCAACAGCAGAACAGGTAAGAGAATGGCAACAAACCAGCGAAATGCTCGGATTATTTTGATGGGAGAAGATGAGGATGCTGAAACAATTATTCAACTGTATTTTGCCCGTTCGGCTGACGCTCACGGAAGCCCAATCAATGTGGGCAGGACTGAGCGAACAATTAGCGTTGAGCCTCTTGTAGATGCCCCAATTGTTCCTATCAAATCAGCAGAAGTAAAACCGCAATCAGCCACACACGCACAGGCAGAAACTAACACCCAAGAAGTTAACTTTGTTCCTCTTTTATTTGCTGGTTTGATGATTGGCTGTATTAGCTTTTCGGTAGGTCAAATGGTTGGCTATTATCAAGGGTCGGTTAGCAAATTAGAGGCAATTAATTAATTATGAGCAGAAAATCTTACCACCAAGTTTTAGTTTGGCATCAAATTGTAAAAGCTGTGGCTATTGTTAGCCTTTCAATTATCGGCGTATCTGGAGTTTATTTCATCAATAATCCATCAATTCAAGTTAATCAAAATGCGAGATAGACTGCAAGATAGGCTACCAACATGGGCTAGAGAATTTTCTTGGTCTTGGACTTTCGTTATCTTCCTAGCTGTAGTTTTATGGGGTGGTTCAATGATTTTGGCAGTCTACAATGATTCAGAAAAAGCACGTCTTACTCGCAACAACTTACAGCTAGTCAAAGACAACCGAGAATTGAGAGCAGACAATAAAAAATTAACTGCTTTAGAGAAGTGCTTACAAAGTTCCGGCTTTCAACTGGAACCAAAAGACTGAGCAAGAATCACACGATTGTGCAGTTCCACTCTATTTTATTAGTTCCAAGTTCCAGGTAGTTCCAGATGCCAAAACTATTACCAGAACTAGATTCTAGCTAGTTCCGCTCAAAGTTCCAGCGATGTCTGATTTAGTTCCAGTTAGTTCCGTAGTTCCGTTTAGTTCCACACATTTAGGAGTTTCAAAAATGGCTAAAATTACAGCATCAACTAAATCTAAATCCTCATCATTAGCGGGTGTAAGAAGTGCATCATCTTTATTGAGTTTAGCAACTTCTCCTAGTGGTGCAATTTCACAATCAAATAGTAGCGGTAGCGGTAGTTTATCTGTTGGTAGTGCCGGACTATTTCAAAAATCTCCAGTTCAACCAGTTTCACACGATTTAATTAATGTCAGTGAATTAGATCCAAGTACAATAGATCCGCGTGCATTAATTGAAGATGGATCTAAAAAACAGACTGATGCTGACAGAGCGATCGATAAAGTCAAGATAGATCAAACAGTAAACTGGCTGAAAACCAAACAAGGGGAAGAACGAGTTAAGCAAGAGCAAATTAAGCTCAACAGAGAAAAGGTAAAAACTGGCATTGAGACTGCTAAATTAGTTCGCACAATTGCTAAATTTACAGATGAAGCGAACAAAGCTAACTTGCAGATTGAAACCACTAATATCAATGCTGGGATTTATGATGACTTGCTGCAAATTAGAAAGAATGTTGCTGATAATTTGCACAAACAGCGTGAAGTTTCCGACCAAAAAACGCAGATGAATTTAGGAGGATGGTCTAACGTTTCCAAGCGTGACATTAGTTTTACTGATGAAGATTAGTTTCTGGCTAAGTATGGGGGCTTTCGGATGTACAATTGCCCTCTTTCTCAGTTCCTTAATTCAGGTTTTTTCAATAGATCCTGTTCCGGTAGCAATAGTTAGTCTCGCGTTGTTTGCTTGTGCGTTCATTTTTTTAATGCCATCTAAAAAATAGTTTTTATCCCGTCTTATATTGACGGGTTTTTCTTATGAATTTGTTAACTTGGTTATCTTTCTTCGCAGCATTGGGCGTTTACATGGTTCCGGTACAATCCCCATTAAAAGTTACGTTAATAGGCTTACTTTGTCTTCCTGGTAGCACTAATTTAGCAGTTGCCTATCACAAACACCAAAACCGATTATTTAAAGAAGGTGAAAAACTAGACACTGTAATGGTGTTGGAGCAGGAGATCGATCGCCTATCTGCTGAACTAAGACAACTGGAACCTGAGAAACAGCGAGTTACTGAACTTATCCAGCAAGCTGCTTTAGCTCAAGAACATCTGCAACGGCATCGAGAAGAACATTTGCAACAGTTACAAGAGGACAGAGAGGAACAGTTAAAACAGTTAGCGGCGGGTCACAAACAATTAGATTCTGAGCGTAACGAGTATATGCTCTATATTGATTTGGAACAGCGGAAACTTTATGCAGAACGCCAGAGGCAAGAGGTAGAACTGGATGCACTCAAACAAGCTGCCCAAACAGAAATTCAAGCTGCTAGAGGTATCTTAGAGGCAGAGATTCAGGCAGATCGATCGCGTTTAGAGGCAGAGAAAGAAGGCTGGGATTCGGAGAGGCAGAAGCGTGAGGAAGTTCGGGAGCAGGAGTTTCTAAATTACCTAGAAGGTGTTAAGCGTGAAGTTTTAGAGGAACTAGCCAACACTTACTCCGCCGATGTGGATGGTGAAGTCAACAAGCGAATTTCTCTCGAAGTTGACCCACTTCTACACAAAATCAGAGAACTAGAATCAACCATTAAAATTCAACAGCAGAAAATAATTGCTTTAGATAATCGCATTCAAGAATTGGATGACATTGAACTGCCAAAAGGGACAGGACACAGCGAACTTACAGCCACAAAAGTTATGCTGTTCTACAAATCTAAAGGTTTGAAACTTAAATATGTTTCCTCTCAATTCCTAGCAGATGGGATGTACATATTTACTTGTTTACCGCACCGCACAAGTAATCTAACTACTGAGAAGTTTAGTAGGGCTATAGCGGCACAGTTTTTATTACTTCAGAGTGAATTACAACTGCAAGACCTGCCACAAATGGCGACTAGCAGTGATGGTTTACAACTGTTGATGAAACCTCAAAATCTCCCTAATTGGCAACAACAAATTGACAAAACTGCTGTAATTCAAGATGCAGAAGTGATTGATTACTTGCCGGAGCACATAACAGAATATGCTCAAGATGTCTATCAGGAATCAGACAATAATAACTATATGCTTCGGTTTCGTCCGTCCAATCAATTCTTTGATAGAAAGCAACCAGTTAGCGATTTAGAGCGCACAACAATAGATTGGTATTGGAACTGGCGAAAACGTGCAACCGGACAACCAACTATTAGAAATAAGAATGAGTTAATCAGACTGATTTATGGCGTAAAACCAGGTAGAGCAACTGACCAATTAGATGAATCTGGTCAAACTTTAAGGGAGAGATTAAACAGTATTTTGGATGAATTAGGCATTACTCATCGCGTGCGACGCTGATGAGTTTTTCAAAGCTAAAAGTGTTTTAGGGTGTAGCTTGAATCTACACCCCACATCGAATCCAAGTTTCTTTGGTAGCCAATATGGGTAAATAAAGTTAACTTGTTTGGTTTCCAGCACCAAAACCAAATACAAGCGTTACAAGCGAGGGGGTTTGGGGGATACCCCCCCAACAAGCGGTAGCGGCGATTAATTATTCTCCGAAAGTAGAGATGTACATTCCGCCACTGCTTGCTCCCAAGAGAACCAAGAATTTGTAGGGGAAAAAGTGGGGAAAACTAGCAGCGAATAAAATAAGTATTCGTACTTACTTTACCCTAATATTCCCCCTCATTTCCCCAGTTTTTATTTTGAGCAATAATACCTAAAATCTGACGTAAAGCCGCTCGAATCAAAACGAGTGCATCGAAAACTCTTAGCCCACATTCCGCAGATATTAAAGGAAAATTGATCATTTTCTAAATTGAAGAACGTAAACCCTGAAATGATTAGCTGGTAATCATTTCAGGGTTTTTTGCCCTAAAATAAACTCGTTGGTGAGCAAGA
>NZ_JADEWG010000184.1 GCF_015207735.1 [Phormidium] sp. LEGE 05292 | reverse complement strand
GTCCCCAGTCCCTAGTCCCCAGCTGCTTGGCGTTGGTGCAAAATGTATTCAGCGATCGCTAAATCTACAGGTGTCGTTACCTTCAAATTCGTTTCTTCTCCCTGGACAATTCTCACAGGTAAACGGCACTTTTCAAATAAAGCAGCATCATCGGTGACTTCCCAACCTGATTTAAGTCCGGTTTCGTGGCATTGTTTTAATAGTTCGACATCAAAACCTTGGGGTGTTTGGGCTGCCCAAAGGTTGCTGCGATCGGGAGTATCTTTAATTAAACCAGTGCGATCGACAACCTTAATCGTATCCTTCACGGGCACAGCAGCAATCAATCCCTGACATTTTTGTAAAGCTTCGGCGCATCTATCCAACAAATCAGGCGTTGCCAAACATCTCGCGCCATCGTGAATTAATACATAACGGGCATTGTGAGGTAATGCTTGCAAACCGTTGTAAACTGACTCTTGGCGGGTTTTTCCTCCTTGGATAAACTGCACTGGCTTGGTCAAAGCCATTTCTGCGACAATAGCCTTTAAATCGGGCAAATCTTCCAATTGGCACATTATCCCAATCCAGTTAATGTGGCGAGAGGCACAGGCGGCTTGCAGAGTCCAATAGATTAACGGTTTGCCTAACAACGTCAACAGGAGTTTGTTTCGGCTACTCCCCATACGACGACCCATTCCGGCTGCTGGAATCAATAAATGCACTGCTTTCTCGATTTTTGCTCTACTTCTTACTATCTTCCTCTAAAATGAGGTGCGGATAAGCCTATCTAGATAAATATGCGAATAGTAGCCCTTGTCCCTGGCGGGATTAGCGATCAAATTTTGTTTTTCCCCACTCTCGACGACCTGACACAAAATTACCCCGAAGCTGAAATTGATGTGGTCGTCGAACCTAAGTCAGTGGGTGCCTATCGAGTCTGTAAGTCTGTCAAAGATGTATTTGCCTACGATTTTACAGACCGCAATAGTTTGGCAGATTGGGGCAATATCTTAGGTACGATCCGCGATCGCGAATATGATATCGCCATCTCTTCTAATCAAACTTGGTTAGCAGGTCTGTTACTTTGGTTGACTGGTATTCCTAAACGGATTGGCTATCGTAGTCAAGGTCAACTTTTTCTCACTACTTCTGTTCCGCAAAAATCAGAACAATATACTGCGGCGATGTACCATGATTTGCTACAAGGATTAAGCATTACTTCTGCTTGTCCACCAGTAGCAATTAATGTACCAAAGCAAGACATTCAATGGGTAGAAACAGAACAGAAACGTTTGGGAATTTCTGATAGTGGCTATCTTTTAATTCAAATTGGTCAGGGTGAGAATTCCTACCCGATAGAAAACTGGCGACAAATTATTCAAGACTTTCAACAACGTCAGCCTTCTTTACCTGTGGTGTTAATCTTGGATGCGAATAGTCAATTGGTGGTGAGTCAATTATTGCAATCTTTCCCCGATTTGAAGGTGACAGCCCCAGAAGATTTGGGTAAATTGGCAGCCATGATTGCTGGGTCGAGTTTGTTGCTTTGTACTGATAGTGCAGCAATGCAGTTAGGAGTAGGAGTACAAACTTATCTGATCGCTCTTTTTGGTGCTACCGATCCCAAAAAAGTGTTGCCCGAAAGCGATCGCATTCTCGTCATTAAATCCCCAAGTGGAAAACTGGCAGACATCTCACCCAATACCATTTTGGAAAAAGTTTGGGCGGGATAAACTGATTTTGGATTTTCGATTTTATCTAAAATCTGAAATTGGTGCGGTCGCCCTTGCGACTAAAGTCGTGGGCTATACAGACAAAACCTGCCGACGCAGGTTAAGAGTCCGCGTAGGCGGACTTTGTTTGTGTAGTCGCGGTTTTAACCGCCAAAACCTTTTCCCACATCTTCATGAATCCCACTAAACCAGCTGTTTTTCTCGATCGCGATGGTGTCTTAAATGTCGAAGCAGGTTACATTCACAATGTTACCGATTTACATTTAATTCCTGGTGTCGCTAGTGCAGTCCGCCGCTTAAATGATCTAGGCATTTTTTGTTGTTTAGTTTCCAATCAATCGGGCCCTGCTAGAGGTTATTATTCAGTTGACCACGTAGAAGCATTACACCAGCGATTGTGTAAATTATTGCAAGCCGAAGCAGGTGCGTATTTAGACGCTTTGTATTATTGTCCTTACCTGAGTCCACCCGAAGGCGGAACGAATCCAGAATTTACTCTTTGGAGTACCTGGCGCAAACCTAACACTGGAATGTTAATCGCCGCAGCTTGGGAGCACAATTTAGACCTCAGTCAAAGTTTTATGGTTGGTGATAAAGCAACAGATGTAGATATGGCGCATAACGCTGGCTGTTGTGGAATCTTAGTACAAACTGGTTTTGGTGGCAGTGTGTTAAGTGGCGCTTACCAGCACCATACTCAACCAGATTATATCGCTACAGATTTAGCTGCTGCTGTTGCATGGATCTGCGGACAAATGGGTAACTTATAAATAGAGCCATAATTAAGCGATATTGCAATGAATACTACCACAAATCTTCCGAAAACTAGCCCTGTTGGTACCTGGACAATTACAGCAGCAAAAACGATCGACGAAACTCCCTATTCTGGTACGGTACAAATTCATCAGATGGGTCAACTTTATAGTATGTCTTGGTTGACTACTTTGGGCGATTATCCTGGTATTGCATTTTTTGATAATGGCAATCTTTACGCAGCTTGTAGTTCTCATGAAGCTTACGGAATTAGCCTTTATCACATCAATTCTGATGGCACTTTAGATGGGAAATGGGCTGCTGCTAATAATAGCGGAATTGTAGATACAGAAAAGGCGGTAGGTGGTACGCCCAACCAAGTTGCAGGTACTTACAATGTTCAGGGTACTATGGGGAAATTTGGCAGTTACGAAGGTATTCTCCAAGTTACTTCATTAGGGGAAATTTATCAGATTTCTTGGGTAGTGGGGTTTGAGTATAAAGGTGTAGGTTTACGAGTGAACGATCAGTTAATTGTTGCTTGGGGTGAACATGAAGTTTTTGGCTTACATTATCAAATTCAAGGCGATCGAGCTACAGGTCAATGGGCAGATAGTGAACATTCTACTTTGGGTAAAGAAACTTTATACCGGATTTGTTGAAATTAAATCAAAAAAGGCATCATCCATTTCAATTCCAAATGTTAATGCCATTGCTTTTAATTTGGATTTACTAGGTATGTCTTGACTATTTAACCAATCTGTTAAAACAAAGATTTTTTGCACGATAAACAGTTCTAAAGCTTGGGGATTATATTGAATTTCATGGCTGCGAGGATGGAATTCATGGGGTACTAGCATGGCGGCGTAACGTGCTAGTTCTCCATTTTGCCAGTTTAATAAAAAGGGTAGCCAAGGGTAAACGGTATCTAAGCGAATAAACCACAATCTTACTTCGTCAATTTCGGAAAGTTCTCTGAGATCTTCGGCGGGGCGATCGTAGTTGATTTGAAAAGAAAGTTGTTGTTCGGATTTGGCGATCGCACCTGTTTGCAATATTTCTTTGAGCGCTGTTGTCACAGCTGACAAGTCTAATTTATTGATCTGATCCGTGTTCAGGGTAATGGCGATCGTCATAACAATAATTCCCTAGAAAATTTACTCCAAAATTTATTATCTACCATTTGATCGCGCTCGATCGGCTCTCTCGTAAATAACAAGCGATCGCTAAACTGGATTAATTCATCTAATGCTTGATTTATCAGTAATCCCAGTCCCCATTCCCCAAAACCAGTCAATAACTTGCAGAATTAATCGTAAAATAAAAGGTTGTCCCCTCTTTTAATTGCGACTCTACCCAAATTCGACCACCATGAAGTTCGACAATCTTTTGACAAATTGCTAAACCAATTCCAGTACCAGCATATTCTTCAGGAGTATGCAAGCGTTGAAAAATCTGGAAAATTCGTTCAAAATATTTAGGATCGATTCCAATACCGTTATCCTTTACTGCAAACAAGTATTCATTTTCCCGCAATTCTACACTAATTTCAATTCTTGGTGGTTCTTCTCGACGATACTTAATTGCATTATCGAGTAAATTTTGAAACAGTTGCACTAACTGAGAACTATCACCTATTACTGTAGGTAAATTATGATAAACAATTGTTGCTTGATTTTTGCTGATGGTTGATTCTAAGTTACTATAAACAGTAGCTAGTATACTATTGCAATCTATTGGGGAAAATCTTTTTTGGTGTGGCTTTAATCGGGAATAATCTAATAAATCTTCAATTAAATTTTGCATTCTTAAACAACTGTTGACTATATATTGAATATATTGATTAGCTTGGGTATCGCTTTGATTTTCATAGAGTTGCTCTAAAAGTTGCGCGTAAGTCGTAATAGTCGCTAAAGGTGCTTGTAAATCATGGGAAGTAACATAAGCAAATTGCTCTAATTCAGCATTAGATTGCGCTAATTCTTGATTAGCTTTTTGCAATGCTTGTTCTGCTTGTTGACGAATACTAATTTCTTGTTGAAACAAGATATTTTGTTCTTTTAGCTGTTTTTGTAATTTGCGTAAACTTAAATAATTTTCAATTCTGGCTAACACTTCATCAACATGAAATGGCTTGGTGATGTAATCTAATGCTCCTAACCCGAAAGCTCTAACTTTATCTATTGCTTCATCTTTAGCACTAATAAAAATTACAGGAATTTCACGAGTTTTTTCATCACTTTTTAGTTGCTCGCAAGTTTCATAACCATCCATTTCTGGCATCAAAATATCTAACAAAATCAAATCTGGTTGACTTGATTTAGCAGCTTTGATTGCCATCGATCCGTTAATTACGCCACGAGGTTCATATCCTCGTTCACTTAACAAAGCAGATAAAAGCCGTAAATTGTCGGGTTGATCGTCAACTAGTAAGATATACCCTTTATCTGCTACCGTTCGACTGTCCTTCATTATCAAACTTCTCGGTTTATTAAATATTTTTGGTATTTCCATTTTTATCTAAATTAAATAATTATGCTGTAGTTTTTTCAATCTGGTGGACATCTAGATGGAAATTAAGCTAAAGTTGTAATGAGTTTGTTTTAGTTGGAAAAAGTGCTAATTAAGCCAAGAACAGCAAGCAGAGTTGGCAATTGGCTGGTTATATTAGCATAAGTAATGTAGAACACATAGAGTATATATGAGTGATTTACCTAAAGAGGTAAGATCGGTAAATATGCAAAATCAAGCGACGGTTAAACCAATTCGGTCTTTAGAGGATGCCTTGGACAAGTGTCAAGCAATGGGAATGCGCTTGAGTCGTCAGCGTCGCTTTATTTTAGAATTGCTTTGGCAAGAACAAGAGCATTTGTCAGCCCGTGAGATTTACAATCGATTAAACCAACAGGGCAAAGATATTGGTCATACTTCAGTTTATCAAAATTTAGAAGCTTTATCTGCTCAAGGAATTATTGAGTGCATTGAGCGATCGGACGGTCGTTTATATGGTAATGTTAGTGATTCTCACAGTCATGTGAATTGTGTAGACACTAATCAAATTTTGGATGTTCACATTGAACTACCAGATGAGATTATTAAATTGGTAGAAGCACAAACAGGTGTAAAAATCATTGATTATACGATTAACTTTTTTGGTTATCGTTCTGCTGAGTCTTCAGAATCTTAAGTTAGGAACTAAGTTTACTGAGGATTTGATTTTTATTCCAGATACATGGTTTCATCGTTATCGAAGTTTCTTTCTTCGGGTATTTCTTCAGGGATCATAGTCCGATCTCCTGGATCGTCAATTACTAATAAAGTTGAATCAGGCTGTACAGCTGCAAAATTTGCATTAGCAGTGGGAGTAATATTGCGTCGTATTCCGGTGTCTAAATTAGCCACAGCTAGTTGATAAGCGCGATATTGCTGTAGGGAGAACAAAGCACCACTTTTTTCTGCTAAATCTTGAGTTTCTCGCTCCATTTTGGCTTCAAAGAGACAAGCATTAGTTAAACTGGCTAAATTAAAATTAGCGCCTAACAAATTGGCACCAGTGAGATTGGCACCAGTGAGATTTGCTGCTGAGAGATTCGCGTCTGAAAGATTAGTTCTAGTGAGATTAGCCCAAGATAAATTAGCTTCTTGTAAGTTAGCTTTGGATAAATCTGCACCGACTAATTCTGCACCAAAAAAGTTAGCTTTCCAAAAGTTAGTTTCGGAGAGCATGGCATTTTGGAGACAAGCTTCAGCTAAATTAACTAACATTAAGCTGTGGCGCGATCGCTCCCAGAAAGCGATCGGAGATAACACCGCAGTCCGACCGATTAAAGTCAGTAATTGATCGGGTTCAAATTCTTCAATAATTGCCGGATCTCCACAAGGCCAAAATGGGATTTGACCTTCTCTTTGGCATACACATAATAAGAGAAATACATTCAGACCAACAGCAGCATCTATTTGCAGGACATTTAAAGTATTACCTAAAGATTGAAAATGAGAGCGAGCATTGTGAGCGATACCTTCATCTAACCAGCGACCACGACTATAGGAACGGTAGAAACTGTAAAGACGTTCTGTAAGTACTTGAAAAGAGAAAGAATCGGGATTGCGAGCTTCTTCTCGACGCAAACGTTCCCCGATCAATTCTTCTACTTCTGGGCTGAGAATACCGAAACCTAATAACTTGTAGAGATGTTGAGCAAGGCTAACGGGTGAGTCGAGAGTAAAAATAGTTTCCCCATAGGCATCGGCAACTTTTTGGGTAATCAATTTTAACTGTTGCGCGATCGCTTCCGCGCAGAGATATTCCCCTAATTTACTATGGGAAAATTCCACAAAAATGCCCTTATTTTGTGAGATCAAATTCCTGGCTTGCGAATTAAAATAACGAAAATAAAAAGGCGGTAATGGATAATTCGGAAGTAGGTAATTAGAGAAATCACTAATATTTTCTTCTGCTATTTTTGTTTTGAATTCTCCATTTAAAGGATGGGAATAACGACCACTGTGGAGCAGAGTTAAAGCACCTGTTTGCATTATTTGGCGCATTTCTTCAGGAGTGCGACCTTGAAGTAAATTAGCGATCGCTTCTGGAGAACGACAACTGGTAGTCAAACTCTCTCCAGTTTTAACTAATAGATCTCCTGGGGACATTCCATCGGGAGATTCACCTAACAACCAACGACAAAGGCGATCGTAAATTTCAAACCGCAATTGAGAAAGCCTAGCTATTGGCAACAAACTTTCATTAATTCTGCCAGTGCGATACAAAATTCCTATTAATAATAAATTTAAAGGTCGATGCACTAACGTAGCAAAAGCTCTGCTCTCGGAGCGGAATTGAAACACACCATTTTGCTTTAAAAAACTAAAATAAGCTTGAGCTAATGACTTAGATAGCAACTTAGACCAGCGTTTAAACCATTCTTTCAGTTGTTCTTGGTCTAATTGAGTAATTGCCATTCGTGCAAAAGAAGCAGGCAAAGTATGAGCTAAATTGCTCAGAATTGAAGAACGACAAGTAATAAAAATTTTGTGGCGAGGTCGTCCAGAAGCACCCGCAAACTGTCGTTGAAAATCTTGCACTTGGTCGAAAAAAGCCGAAAATTGTCGTTCAGCAACAGGCGAAGCTGGTAATTCATCCAAACCATCTAAAATTAACAAACAGGGGGGATTTTGTGGCGAAAGCCAACCATCAGCACCAGTAAATTTAGCTAAAGGAAAAGCACTATCCAGAGTTTGTGCTAAATTTCTCCCCAAAGTAGCATCGCGCAACCGAATTACGATCGGCATCCAAGAAGGATAAATTTCTTGAGCTATTTTTGCCGCCCAAATTTGGCAGAAACTAGTTTTACCTACTCCACTTTCACCTTCAATAATAGGAACGCTATCCAAATTAGAAAGCTGATCGATCGCCCATTCCATTAAATCAACAGCTGATGCAGAATTAACTGGGGGATGAAAAGAATTTCCTCCTGTTGTGTAGTGCAACTTAGTTTCTAATTCTGCTTCCACTGGTGTTGCTTTAGGATTAACAAAAATATCTTTTAGGGCAAAGAGTTCTCCTAAAAGAGGTTCTGATAAAACTTTTAGTAGACTAGCTCGGTAGTTTTCCCGGTCTAAATCAATTGGCTTGGGAACAGCTGGAGTAACCGAAGGAATTACAGAAAAAGTATGGTCTTGATCGAGGATTTCTAATCCTTCGCTGTCAGTGATTACACTGCTTTCTAACTTATTCGATAAATTACCCAATCGGACAAATCTTTGTAATTGTGCCAGAGGTAAGGGGTTTTCTGCAATTACTGTGAGCAAATGTCCGGGAAGTGCGTAGATTAAACGTTGCGTGACCAGTTTAGCAGGAGTTTCTTCTAAACCATTGCTGACAAACCAAGCGATCGCTAAATTATTCATCTGCTGTACTAAAAAAGACTCCCCAATTAAGGTAAGTGCTTGTTCCGCTTGGGTATCTGTCAGCCTCCCTGGACGCAGAGTTTTAATTAAAGCTTGTAATTGGGGATCGGATAAAGTAGATAATCTAGTATTATCTGCTGCTGCGGTAATGGGAACATTTGCTCGGTCTAACCAAGGTCTTTTCAGGATATTTTCTTGTTCTAAAATCTTCTGAAACGATTTAATATAAGCAATCTGGAAAGCTAGCCATGTACCCTCATTGCGCTTGAGTGCGCGTTTGCGACTCCAAATTCGCAGCAATTGAACGGTTAGCTGAGAAATTGGCTCAATCTGTTGCCACATAATAGTTAAGGGCTGTTCCAGAAGTTCCGTTAAAGGACTAATATCGAAAGGCGTGAGGCTTTTCACCTCCATATCCTGCACCATGCGGAAAGCAATACCTGCGTTTTGTGCTTCTGGAGTTTGCAGTTGAGAAAGTTCAATATTATGTTCTGTCAGCCAGTAACGAATGCTAAAGCTCATCCAATTCCTACGCCTACTGGGAAACTGCTCGCTATGGTTAACGTTAATAGATGGGTTATCTTTTCAAAGATAAAAGCTAACCATAGAACCATTTAATATGTTAGAAGCCTGGAGTCTCAAACAGAATCCAGACCGAACTTTGAACGAAGAATGGGAGAAGTGCCAAATATGAGATGCAAATTCTCTAAACTCTCTCAATCCATCGCCCTATCCAGTTTAGCCTTTAGCCTTAGAAAATTGGCAATTAAAGCATTATGACCAAACTGGCAAATCCTGACCTGACATCACCCGATCGTCAAATTAAGATAATACTGGTAGATGATGAGCCAGTTTTTCGTGCCGGACTGCGCGTAGTTATAGAACGGTTTCCCGATCTACAAGTAGTTGCAGAAGCCCAGTCAGAAAGGGATTTAGGGGAAATTTTGGCGCTTCCTAGCACTTCGGTTGATTTAGTCATTTTAGATCTTGATTTAGATCGATCGCTACCCCCTGAACAATCTGGATTAGAACTTTGTCAACAGCTGAAAACCTCATATCCCCAGTTACCAATTTTGTTGTTGAGTTCGTTCCCAAGTCCAGAGTTGCTGGAAGCAGTGCGACAAATAGGTGCAGAGGGTTTTTGTTTCAAGGGAATCGATGTTTCTGAGTTAGTCAATGCTATTCGTTTGGTAGCGGGGGGTGGAAGTTATAGTTATTTGCCTTCTGTTGTGGGGCAAGCACCTACCGTCCAGGCTTCCGAAACAAAAATTAGCCCAAAACCGGGAATTTTCACTAATTTATTCGACAGAATGCGCCTGTCTGGTGTGCGACAAATCGAAGCGGCTTTGGCTGAAGTCAACCAAGAGTTAAAAGATTCTCGCTTGTCTGTTTTAGATCGGGCAGTTTTGGCGGGGAGGCGGCGAGAGTTATTGGCAGCCAGACGGTTAGTAAATAGGTTGTTAGCGACTAAAACATCGGTTAGTTCTGCACAAAAGCCGCTGCCGAGAAGTCAGGGAGTAGCGCCCCAGCCCAACATGGAAATGCGGAATGAGAAGAGTTCGGCAATAGTGCGTCGAGAGGTGAGTTTGTCGGCTGGGCGATTCGCAAAGCGATCCGCTAACGCGGAATCGCAAATCTTTGAAAACGCTTTCGCCAAAATTCAATATGGGTTAAAAAATCTCACGGGTTCTCCTTTGGAAATCGACATTTTGCGCGAAGAAAAACGCCGCGAATTGCTCAATGTCGTATTGCACAAATTAGAAGATATTGTCGATGAATTAAGGTTTTCCCAAGTCCAACTTAGTCAATTACAAGAAAAAAAATCGTTAATTTTATTGGATTTGTGGCGCTTAGCAGCTACAGAGTTTTTTGGAAAATACTACACTCTGCAACTAAGAAATCAAGATTTAGAAGTTTTACCAGTAATTCTGCAAGATGCCGAACTTGTCGAATTAGAAATTCTGGATAAAATTCCTCAAGTGACTGATTTGTTGGCTCATTTGCTGTTTGATATGCCTTTGTTAATTGATAGTATTCCCTATTCTGCGGGGACAGCAGAAGCAATGGTAAGAGCCGAAGTGTTGTTACAAAATATATTAATTCAAGTGGCTAATGCCGTAATACAACCACTGTTAAACCATTTAGCAGATGTGGAAGAAGTTAAACAAAATTTTTATGATCGAAGGTTGGTTTCGACAAGGCAAATAGAAAAATTTAGAAATGAATTATCTTGGAAATATCGAGTAGAAAAATATGTAACTGAGCCAAGAGCAATTTTTGAAAGTCGCTATAATCTGTTAGTTTTGGATGGTTATGGCATCATCAAAGTTTTTATTTATGCGCCTCGTAATTATGAGTTACGCGAACTTTCGGGAATTCCTTATGCCGTGACTTTAGCATTAGAAACTAGAGATGCGATCGCTCCCCGCGTGCGATCGGTTGTTTCCTTAGTTGGTAGGGGTGCAGTTTATGTTTTAACCCAAGTAGTTGGCAGAGGAATTGGTTTAATTGCTAGGGGAATTCTTCAAGGAATTGGTAATGCTTGGGATGATACAAAGTTTGGCAGAAATGGCGATCGAGGGAAGTAGGAAAAGGAGATGGGGAGATG
>NZ_JADEWG010000183.1 GCF_015207735.1 [Phormidium] sp. LEGE 05292 | reverse complement strand
CCTCCCTACCTCCCCACCTCCCCACCTCTTCTGCCTTCTGCCTTCTGCTATAACTCATTTAGCCGCTTGACAAAGGATTAAACCAAACCACTTTTGCGGATCGGTAAAGACTTTTAAAGTTTTTAATCCTTTCGAGTCTAGTTCTTTTTGCACAGTTTCTAAGTCAAATTTGCGAGAAATTTCGGTGAGGATACTTTCCCCTTTTTCCCAAGTAACTTTAAAGTCTAAACTTTTTAAATTTACAACATGACTTTTTTGGCAATGTAAGTACATTTCAATTTGATTTTCTCTTTGATTATAAATTGCTTGATGTCTGAATAAACTTGTGTCAAAATTGCCTTTATACCGCCAGTTTAAATGCTCAAGCATATTTAAGTTAAAAGCCGCCGTTACTCCTTGAGAATCGTTATAAGCAGCTTCTAAAATTTCTATTGGTTTTTGCAAATCAATGCCAAGCAAAAAGTAATCTCCTGGGGCAAGTACATCAGTAATTTGGTTCAAGAAAACATCGTATTCCTCTGGGGTAAAATTACCAATGGAACTCCCCAAGAAAAAAATCATCCTTGCTGGCAAAGATGTGGGTTTTAATTGGTTGAGGGCTTGTTCGTAAGTTCCTACTAAAGCTTTAATCTGTAAATCTGGATATTCTTCTTTTAATTGCAGGGTACTCTCTTTGAGAATGCTTTCACTAACATCGATCGGCACATATTTACAGGAAGAATTTCGGGATTGATAAGCATTTAACAACAGACGAGTTTTTGTGGAACTACCACTGCCTAATTCTATCAACTCACAAGCACCCGTTATCTGTGCAATTTCATCAGAACATCCGCGCAAAATTGATGCTTCTGTTCTTGTCGGATAGTATTCTGGCAACTCACATATTTGTTCAAAAAGTTGAGAACCTTTATGGTCATAAAAATATTTTGGTGGTAAATTCTTTGGCTTTTTTGTTAATCCTTGAATAACATCATAGCCATCATTGTTTAGAGTTTGATGCTGACCCTGAACAGTTGTCAAAAATGTTGTTGCCATTTTACTTTTTGTTAATGTGTATACAATCAATATGGCAGATTTTGTTTTGGGGAGCAACACTTTTTTCTAAAGATTATTTTTTCGTATGAAAACATTAATGTTACTAAATTAGTAATCTATAATAATCATCGTAGATTCACTCCATAACATAGAAAAAATTTATATTAATTTTATTAATAAGTTATCAAAAAGTTCATCCCTTAGATAGTATTTTTATAATTAATTGTTAATTAAGTAAAACTACTCTATTTTAAGAAAGCAGAGGGAAGAAGCTAAGGAAAGCTTAGATAAGGCTGTTTCTTTTTTTCTTCCTAACGTCTAATTTTGGCAACACTACAATATGCCCATTTTCTTGTAGGAAAAGGGGAGAAAGGTGGTTGTTCATTTTTGTTTGGATGCTACTGAAATGTCATCTGTTCGAGCAACACAGTAATTACAACATTATCCCATTATTTGTGCTACAGGAACATTCGGCTATTGGTCTAAAGGGGGACATTTAGGGAAGAAGGAACAAATATTTCTATTATTTGGTTCCGGTTTGGGTTGGTAGCCCGATTCGCTAGAATAAAAACCTATTGCATTGGATAGGAAATTGCCTGCTCTACTGAAAGTTGGTTAACTGACTTAAGCAAAACAGAAGTCTATGTGACAGCTTATCCCACTATCCAAGCAGCAGCAGTTTCCCAGCCTATCCCTTGGCGTGTGATTTCGGGTGTTTCGCCTGTGAGGTCTAGAATCGTTGAACCTACATAACGTGGTTCTTCGCCATTATCCACAATAATATCTACTAGTTTTTCTAGGTGGTCGAACAGTTCCACCTGAGAGAAGTGACCATTTTTTTCTACAGAAATGGGTGCAGATTCATCTTGATCTAACACATGAGCGGACGTTGAAATAATCGGATTACCTACTGCATTCAGTAAAGCTAGACACACGGGATGATCTGGAACTCGAATTCCAGTAGTTTTCCGCTTTGGATTCATGACGATTTGGGGTACTAGCTTGGTTGTCGGTAAGATGAAGGTGTAAGGCCCTGGAATCAAGCGTTTCATAATCCGGTAAGCTGTGTCTGTGACAAAAGCGTAGGTAGCGACATCAGATAAAGAAGGACAGAGGAAGGTCAATGGCTTGTCATTTGACATTTGTTTGATGCGCCTGACTCTTTGAATTGCTGATTTAGAAGAGATGTCGCAGCCGATCGCATAAACTGTATCTGTCGGGTATAGCATTACCGCCCCGCTTTTCAGGTCGTCCTCGATCTGCTCTACAATCCGAGTTTGAGGTGTATCTGGGTGAATTTGGTAAACTGTAGCCATAAAGATTTCGCTAGTACAACAAGGCTCTAAGGAAAGAACGCCTGTTTTTAACTGTATAGTTATTTCTGCCACACTAATTGTCTATTTTTCTAACTAATGACGATCGACTAATGACCAATGACTAATAACAAAGGCAAATGAAAAAAGTAGCTTACCTGGAATGTCCAACTGGAATTGCTGGTGATATGTGTTTAGGCGCACTAGTTCATGCTGGTGTTCCTTTGGATTATTTAATAGAAAAGCTGAGTCTTTTGGGAATTTCTGATGAATATCAATTGTGGGCAGAATTGGTGCATCGCAATGGTCAGGAAGCGACAAAAGTTCATGTAGATTTAACTAATGACGACGATCGTCATCACCATGAAGATCATCATATTCATGCCCGCCATTTGCCAGAAATAGAAAAGATAATTCTAGCAGCCCGATTGCCTAGTCAGGCAGAATTTATGAGTTTAGCTGTGTTTCGGAAATTGGCAGAAGCAGAGGGTGCTGTTCATGGTGTCGCGCCGGAAAAAGTGCATTTTCATGAAGTGGGGGCGACTGATGCTATTGTCGATATTGTTGGTACTTGTTTGGGTTTAGATTGGTTAGGAATTGAGCAATTTTATTGTTCGCCTTTGCCTACTGGTGGGGGTACAATTAAAGCGGCTCATGGTCAAATGGCAGTCCCAACTCCTGCGGTTTTAAAGTTGTGGGAATATCGGCAAGTCCCAGTTTATAGTAATGGAATTGAGAAGGAGTTGGTTACGCCAACGGGAGCAGCGATCGCAGTTACTCTGGCAAATTCTTTTGGTTCTCCTCCACAAATGACTATTCAAAAAGTAGGTTTGGGTGCAGGTTCTCGGCAATTACCTATTCCGAATATTCTCAGATTATGGATTGGTGAGGAAGCAACATCAGCTACTACTAATAATTACGCTGCAACAAGTGTTGAATTAGAAACTATTGCGGTTTTGGAAACTCAAATTGATGATTTGAGTCCGCAAGCGATCGCATACACTTTTGATGCTCTATTAACAGCTGGCGCTTTGGATGTTTTTACACAACCAATTGTGATGAAAAAGTCCCGCCAAGGTGTGTTATTAACTGTCATTTGTCATCCTGAAAAACAATCTATTTGCGAAGCAGTTTTATTCCGAGAAACCACAACTTTAGGAATTCGCCGTTCCATCCAACAAAGGTCTATTCTGCAACGGGAAATTCAAAAAGTCTCAACACCTTATGGCGAAGTCAGGGTAAAAATCGCCGGAACAAATGGCAATATTACCAATGTTCAACCAGAATACGAAGATTGCGCCCAATTAGCCAAGGAACATAATGTGAGTTGGCGAGAAATACATCGGGTTGCTTGCCAAAGTTGGTATGATAAAGCTTGATTGCCTCTCTAACACTTGTGGTGGAAAACCCTAGTTTTGGGGACTGGGGATAACAGGCAAGATGATGACAGGCAAGATGCCTGTCCTACGGGACTGAGATTCCTGATAAATCAAGTATTTTACAAAACAATCAGGTTTACCGATCGCCACAAGTGTTGGAGAGCCATTTATAGCAGAAGGCAGAAGGCAGAAGGCAGAAGGCAGAAGGCACAAGGAAAAACCTTATAAAACAAGGGTTATGACTTTTCATCTTGCCTTAATCGCCTTGGCGGTTGCTATATTTCTCTTAAAAATAAACTCACTTTATTGTAGAGTTTGTTAACTATAACATTCTTATTAAGATTTGTCATCATTCCGATTACAGAATCCAGAAAATTAACTTGTAACTTAAACTACAATCATTAATTTGTTGGCAAAACTGGCTCTCCGGTACTTATGGTGATAAGCAAACCTGATGAGTTAATGAAGTGCTTACTATACAAGGTTTCCCAGTCCCCAGTCCCCAGTCCCTAAAACCAGGTTTTTCCACCACAAGTGTTGGAGAGCCTGTAATTTGCCCGATTAATCAAGCTTTTAGTTAGCTAAATTATAGATAATTTATTAGTAATAATTTTAAGTATTTCTTAAAATAATTTATCAGTAAATATTTTCACTGAGAAAGCGATCGCAAATATAACCAATCCATTAATTAACCTCTTTTTTTTCTGAGAGTTATGTTAGTTCCGGTTAGGTGTTTGGGTAATATAAGTTAGGTTTTTTGGGCTTATTTATCTCTTAGAGTCAACAAAATATAGCTGATTCATTTAACCAGGAAACCTTTCATAGAGAAATATTTTGGTGTGAGTATGTACTCTATTTCAACTCACAAAGAGATGTCTTTATGCGTGCAGCATAAAGTGAATTATTAACAGTATGGCTACCGTAAATTTTTCAGATTTTATTGATGTCAACTTTTATCGCCAAAGCAATCCTGATTTGGCTAATTTGACTGATGCTCAACTATTAAACCACTTCAATACAGTGGGAATCGATCAAGGGAGAATTTTTTCACCTTTTATCGATCTGAAATTTTATCAGCAAAACAACCCTGGATTGGCTGGTTTGAGCGATCGGCAATTGTTGGTAAATTTAGTAAATAGTGGTATCAATGAAGGTAAAGTTTTTTCTCCTTATCTAGACCTTAACTATTACCGCCAAAAGAACCCTGATTTGGCTAGCTTCACTAACAAACAACTGTGGGATCATTTCAATAAAATTGGTTTTGCCCAAGGAAGAACAGCTTCACCAATTCCTTATAATAGTAGCTCTGGTTTTGGTTTAGTAAATGCCACCGCTGCTGTTGCCGCTGCCACAGGACAAAATCTCTTTCCAGAAGTAGCCAATTTAGGCGGAAATAAATGGGGTTTGGATGCAATTAAAGCGCCAGAAACTTGGAAAAAAGGCTACACAGGACAAGGAATTGTTGTCGCTGTTGTAGATACTGGAGTTGATTATAAACATAGCGATTTAGATGGGAATATTTGGGTTAATCCTAGAGAAATTGCTGGCAACAACAAGGATGATGATGGCAACGGTTATATAGATGATATCCGGGGTTGGGATTTCGTTAATAATGATAACGATCCAATGGATTTAGACGGACATGGTACTCATGTTGCAGGTACAATTGCCGCAGAAAATAATGGTTTTGGTGCTACTGGAGTAGCACCCAATGCCAAAATTATGCCTGTAAGAGTGCTGGATGCTTCTGGCAATGGTTCCCTACTTGATTTAGCTGCGGGAATTCGTTATGCAGCCGATAATGGAGCAAAAGTAATTAATCTTAGTTTAGGTGGAGATATTAACACTCCGACAGTAGCTTCAGCTATTAAATATGCGGCAGAAAAAGGAGCAACTGTAGTTTCTGCGGCAGGAAATGAAGGCCAATCTCAACCAGGCTATCCAGCCAGATATGCTTCGCATTTTGGTATTGCTGTAGGTGCAGTAAATGCAAATAATCAAATGGCAAGTTTTTCCGATTTAGCAGGAAAGTTACCTTTAGATTATGTAGATGCTCCAGGGGTGAATATTTACTCTACTTTTCTGGGTAATAGCTACAGAAATATGAGTGGTACTTCAATGGCATCGCCTCACATTGCGGGAGTAGCAGCGTTAGTTTTAAGTGCTAATCCCAATCTGAAACCTGTGCAAGTAGAAAGAATCTTAACTGCAACTGCTAATTCCACTGTTGTTAAGTCAGCAAATCAAGTTTTTATTAGTAATCTTTCTGCCAATTCCAGTCAAGTTGCTAATGCCAGTGTAGATAGCTTGACTGGAGATATAATTGATGGGACAACAGGTGATTTTATTGCGGAAAATGCGCCAGTAATTCAGAGGATAAATAGGGTAAAGCCAGATTTTATTTTTCCAGGTCAAAATGAGGTTAATTCATTAGTATCTACCCAGGCAAGTTTCCGCGAATTATCGATCGCTGATTTGAGTTATGAACTGCATTCTCTTGGTAATAGTACAAGGGTGAGGATACAGGATATTTTATGCGATCGCGGATTAGGCACAGACATCAACAATACATGGACACGGATAACTGAAACCGGAGAATTGTTCCGTTAAAAAGGTTTGTATTGAAGACTTCAGTCTAAAAAGCATGAACAAAAGTCAGGGAAGATTACCTCAATGACCTGAAACTTCCCTGACTTTTTATTTATTATTGGTGATTAATGACCAACAGCTAGTTATTCCACATCCACAGAATGACTATCAAAAGCTCACAGGCTACTATCTAAAGCTTGGTCTGCCTTAGATTTTAAAGAGCTAGCATTTTGTTTGGCATTTTCTACCACATCAGGAGCAGATTGGGCGGCATTTTGTGTATTTTCTTTCAAATTTTCTACACCACGTTGCGTACCCTTCGCTACACCTTCAGCAGTGTTTTTAGCTGATTCGGTAACATCTTTGGTCAGGTTCCCAACTCTTTCATTTAAAGGTGTACCTTTGCTAAAGTTTTCCGCGTATTTGTCGAAGCTGTCAGCACCTTTTTGAATATTACCTTCAGCCTTTTTTACAATCTCTTCAGCTTTACTCTTTACACCAGAAGTATTCGCTCTAGGATCGACATCACTATAGCCATTCATTCCACCTCTGTGAGGAGAAGAAACAGCATTTGAGGGAACTTCAGGTCTGCCATTTTTGTCTAGAGCGTTTGCAGGCCCATCACTACAAGCAGTGGTAACGATTACTAAAAGTCCAGCCAGAAAAACGGTTAAAATTCG
Organism: [Phormidium] sp. LEGE 05292; assembly: GCF_015207735.1. Classification (GTDB taxonomy): domain Bacteria; phylum Cyanobacteriota; class Cyanobacteriia; order Cyanobacteriales; family Aerosakkonemataceae; genus Floridanema. The sequence goes on along the minus strand of NZ_JADEWG010000183.1, from coordinate 4,002 downwards.
GAACAAACGAGTAGGATTAAGCAAAGAAATGATTTGGTTCATGTTGTACTCCTTGTTTAGTGTTTGATGTTTAGTTAGCCAAGAAATTACCTGTCTTTAGCAGGGTTGACTTGTAACTCTGGTTCTGTTGGTTGTTCAAACTTATCTTTGATGAAAGCTGAAGCGTCTTTGAAAGTTTCCCCGACTCTTTCCCAAATTTGTGCATTGGGATCGTTGCGATTAATTACACCTTAACGAGGCGCAGGAATTTGAGTAACAGATCTCTCTAATTCCCTCTCTCCTCTTGGGCCAATATCGGGATTTCTAGAGCTAGTAGCATCAGAACCAGGATAGAGTAAATCAGAAGCGTCACTCTCAATACTGGCAGCAATTAACTGATGAGAAATTAGCTGAAGATCGGCTCTATTGTTACGTTCTTTATTGACAGTTTCACTGTTCACCCTTGGATCGCTAGATGCGTTAAAGTTGGTGTAGCCATCTCCACCATTTTTGTAAGGATTATTTGCGCCTCCAGCTTGTACCGGAGGATTGTTTGGACGTGCGCCTGTGACATTACCACTGTTACAAGCAGTCGTAAAAAATAGCACTATTCCTGCCAAAAAAACAGTCAATATTTTACCCAATTTCACCTTTTTAATGAAATTAGTTAAACTTTTCACTCATCCCTCCTTTTTAATTTCTATCAACACTTATTAACTTAAAAATTAAATAATAAAGTTTCCATCTAACTGAGGTTACATTCTTTTTGAAAATTGAGGCAAATTTTTCTCTAACTATAGAGAGAGTCATAGCAACTAAGAGCTTTAAGACAATTTCCTAAAGCCCTTTTATACAGATATTTTTGCTTATGACTTTACATTAATATCTGGTGCCGGGACGACTTGCTTCATCAGGTTCACGGTAACGCACTGGTTCTTCATGTTTGTTGCGACCAGCTAAACCAGCTAAACCAATTAAACCTAGTAAGCCTAACCAACCCCAATCAAAACTGTCTCTGTTGTCTGTGTTGTAATCAGCAGTCCTAGAAGTGGTATTAGTACCAGTAGTTGTATCACCAGTTGTACCAGGTGTACCAGTTTGGGCGGAAACAGGTAATGCCAGAGGCAAAGATGCTAAACTCAAAGTTACTAAGCTAGCGCCGAGAAACTTGGACAGTTTGCCAGTTTTCATTTTAAATTTCTCTCCCTTTTATAAGTATTTACAGATTGTCAACAGAATCCAAAACTATTGAAATATCTGATTTGTTTTGTGCAAGCTAACTGCGTAGCTTTACTATGATGGTGCAAAATTAAATTTGAACCATCATCAATCTTCAGCTAGAGAATCTTTAACTCTAGAACTCAGCCTTGAGACATAGACAAAATTTGTGGTATTGCTTACCTATTCTGAGTATAAATAATTTAAGAATTTTCCGCATCTTATAGGCTACTTTGTAATCACCCTTCAGTTGATAATTCTTCCTTGTTTAATTCTTCCTTTAATTGTTTTTCATCAACAAGATAGCTGGCTATTTTATTATCTTGCTTAAGTTGAGAAAAAATTCTCCAAGTATTCCAATTCCAATTGCGATCGGTACTAGATCTATTAGGATTGGATTTCTGCATATTCACTAAATTGTATTCCACATTCTCGGCATAAATCGCGAATGTAATATTGAATAACTCCAAAAAGTAAATAACCCATTGACATTCAGCTTCGGGATATTTTTGATAGTACTCAATTAATGTAGCAACACAAGACTCTAAGTGCGATCGCGAATTCGGAGAGATTAAAATAATTTTTAACAACACTACTACCAAAGTTAAAGGATTTCCTTGGGACAGCAGTAAAACAAATAATTCTGCGGGTTCTTGTCTATTTTCTGTTGTCAAAAAATCAATGACCCGATTGCAGCTTCTTAAAATCAATGCCTGATTTAATAAGTCTTCGTCATGTTCGGCATAAATTGTTTCTAACTTAGCTGACAAATTCTGATTGAAGAGATTAACAACTCTAGGGTTTTTTACAGAAAATAGTAAATAATTGCTGAGGCTTTTTTTATAAAATCTATAGTTCGTGTTCTCTGTCTGTTTCCGAAAAATATTCGCCAAATTTGTGTAGCTAAAAGGGCCACGCTTGACTAAAATTCTCTTAATCAAACGTAAAACGTCATCTCCCAAACCTGTAGGATTTGCTAAATTCCTGTGATTACTGGCAGCAGACTGTGTATAAGCAGTATACATAGCCAAATCAAATTTAAACTTATCTTTTAGCTCTTGAGAAAGTGCTTTCGCTGCTGTTCGCTGTTCTTCTGAATTTCTCACATCCAGATATTGTGGTACTAAAAGATAACAAGCATAACGATGCGCCCAATGTCCTTCCGTATCAAAACGCGCTGCAAATAACTTCAGTTCTTCATAATCCTTACTTTTAATAAAATTAATCAACCAATACCGAATTCGATTCAAGTTTTTGGAAATAGTTTCTTCATGGATTTTTGGCTCATCAAAAGCTTCTATTAAATCTTGAATCGCTTTTCGCCTTCTGGTGGCATCCCAATTGTTAATTAAAATATAGCAAGAACGTTTCAGTGTATTTCTAAACTCAGTTTCGTCATTTTCAAAAACAATTTTGTAGAGAGCTTGGAGAACTTCCTGCTTCGCTACTTCTGATTGATAAATAAACAGGTTTTTAAATTCTTGTAGTACAATTTCAGGAGGCCACTGCCTAACAATGTTAAGCAAAAACCTATAGATAATATCCTGTGACTGTTGTAGACGTGAACCTTGACCGCTTAGCTGGATTGAAGTATCCCGCTGATGCACCGTAGGTTGATGATCCATATTTAATCTGCCTGAAGTGGTAGTGCTTCCTAATAAATAGCTTGTTAGGTTGTATGGAATAACGCTGAGGGCACCCTGATTGGATTTCGTTGCAGTCTAACTTAAAGTACTTCGATTGTACAAGATCTGTGGTTAACTCTTCTGATTCTAAATCAGAGTTTGACTTATGCTAGTGCAAGAAGGCAGAAGGCTCCAAGGAAAGAAGGCGAACACAAAGTTTTTTCACTTGTTTTCAACTGTATAGTGATTTCTGCCACGCTGCTCTACTAGCTTCTGATGATTCTTGGATAATACTAGCCAGTATAATTTATCTTTATCCTCTGATATTTAATGTCTGTTTTTCTGTGTTTGTAATATTTTTTGACGATCGTTCTTTAGATAATGGCTATTTCACCCACATTTCTCACCCTAAAGTGTGACATTAAGGATTTTTAGGAACGGGGAACTCTTCGCAGGTAACAGGAAGACTTATTGCCTTACAAAGAAGTCTAAAATTTTACTTTATATTTCTTCTAAAATCCGAAATAACCGATTGTGACAATACTGGCTGCGAAATGTGAGACCTAAGTGATTATGGCGATCGTTCTCAGAAAAATCATCAAGCAGTTACCAGGCTAATTCCGATAATTGCTTATCTGTTAAAGATTCTAGACTTATGGGGGCAGAGGGACTTGAACCCTCACGACCTTTTACGGTCAACGGATTTTCATTCTCTCGCAGCTTTCGCTACTGCCTGAAAATCAGCTCAGGCTTTGAGAATTGGACTCTCTCTTTACCCTCGGCTTTACGTTAGGGTAGCTCCCGTCGAGTCTCTGCACCTTCCAAAAAGTTCTGAGTTACTACTCTTTATCCTTTTGGCTTGGCTCAGGATTGCCATATCTGTCACCAGATTTAGGTTTCCCTGAATTTGAGAGCCGTCACTTGCAGGATTTCTCCTCCAAGGCTCAGTTTTCTAAGTCCGTAGCGTCTACCATTCCGCCACACCCCCGAACTCAGCTGGAAATTTCAGCTTTTTTTCGGCTGGATTCTTATAGTACCGCAAAATTCTGATTTGTACAAATATTTAGAAAAAGTTTTTTGGGGAACTAGGGAAAGGCTCCAAGGCAGAAGGCAGAAGGCTCCAAGGGAAGAAAGGCAGAAGGCAGAAAGTAAAAATTTCTCTTGTCCCCTTGTCCCCTTG
>NZ_JADEWG010000182.1 GCF_015207735.1 [Phormidium] sp. LEGE 05292 | reverse complement strand
ATTAATAATAAATTGAAATTACTCAAACGTTGTGGATTTGGCTTTAGGAATTTCCGCAATTTTGAATTAAGAGCTTTATTGTTCTGGCACTTCCCTAATAATTTAGCACAGTAAGTACGGAAGAACCGAAATTTGTATCATAATTTAACATTGCCCAGAGATGAGTCACATTAATAAGTATTTGAGCAAATTTTACTCTGGTTCACCTGAATTGATTATCTTCTAGAAGACCGATTTGTAAGGGAAACAAGCTGATGGATCGACTGAGCTTCAATGTAGTACAGCAATTTTGGACGATCGCCAAATCCTACTGGTCAGGGGATGAGAAATGGCTTGCCAGAGGTTTACTTTTCGGGGTCGTGCTGTTCCTGCTGGCGTATACGGGGTTGAGTGTTGTACTCAACAACAAGCGAGGCGTGCTGATTTCAGCCCTTTCAGCCCAGGATGAAAGCCGCTTTTGGCAAACCGTAATCGTTTTCATTGCGGTGCTGGTAATCTATGCACCATTACTCGCGGGTTATACATATCTGCGCGATCGCCTCAGTTTACAATGGCGCAAATGGCTTACCCATCGATTCGTCGATAATTACTTTCGCAACCGTGCTTATTACAACCTGCATATCACAGAAACCGAGATTGATAACCCGGATCAGCGGATTGCCGAGGATGTTCGCAGTTTTACCCAGGAATCACTCACCTTTTTGTTGGTATTGGTGGAGTCAGTGCTGTCGGTGATTGCCTTTAGCAGCGTACTCTGGGGAATTTCTAAACCTCTAGTGTTTTTTCTGGTGTTGTATGCTCTGATTGGAACTGTGGTAACAACGTTTGTGTTTGGTAAGCCGCTTGTCAGACTCAACTTTGAGCAGCTGAAGAAGGAAGCGAATCTCCGTTTTAGCTTAGTACGGATTCGGGAGAATGCAGAAGCGATCGCTTTTTATCGAGGAGAAGAGCAAGAGTCAAATCAGGTTAAACATCGATTTTTAGAGGTATTTGAGAATGTAAAACGGCTTTTGGTTTGGGAATTGAACTTAAATATGGTGACAAACGCTTATGAGTTCATCCCTTTTATTCTGCCTGCTTTAGTTGTCGCACCTGCGATTTTTGCTGGAGAAATGGAAGTGGGTAAAGTTTCGGAAGCACAGGGAGCTTTTATCCGCGTCTTTTTCTCGCTCAATGTTGTCGTTGCCCGCTTCCAACAATTAACCACTTTTGGCGCTGGAATTAATCGTCTCTATACCTTTGCTCAGTTTTTGGAACAAACAGAAGCAGATCGAGCATCCGACGAGCAAAAGCCGAAAATTGAGACAGTTGAGGAAATGCGATTAGCGATCGAAAACTTGAGCTTGCAAACCCCGAATTATCAGCGAACGTTGGTGGAAGATTTATCGATCGAGATCCCTGCTGGACAAGGACTTTTGGTGATGGGACCGAGTGGTTGCGGCAAGAGTTCGTTGCTAAGAGCGATCGCTGGCTTATGGAATTCTGGCGCAGGTAAGATTATTCGTCCTACATCTGACCAAATCCTATTTCTACCACAGCGTCCTTACATGGTGCTGGGTACTCTGCGCGAGCAACTGCTTTATCCCAACACCCATCTCGAAGTTAAGGACGAACACCTAAAGCAAGTTCTCGAACAAGTGAATTTAGCAGGTTTAGACGAACAGTTTGGTGGCTTTGATGCCGAACAAGATTGGGCGGATGTCCTCTCGTTGGGCGAACAACAACGGTTAACCTTTGCGCGGTTACTGCTGAACCAGCCCAAGTACGCTATTCTAGACGAAGCGACCAGCGCCTTAGATATTGGTAATGAGGAACGGTTATATCAACATTTGCGGGAAAAAGAAACTACTTTTTTAAGTGTGGGGCATCGCTCTACACTGGTTTCTTACCATCAATCTTTGCTGGAACTGTCTCAGGAAAAAACCTGGCAGATTAAACAACCTGTATCTATTGCCAAAGAACAGCCCCAGTTGTTTGAACTTCCATCAACCACTTGATAATCGTACATAATAGTCAGTCTGTTATCCTTTCTTCACCAGTAAGAAAAATTGAGTATGGCAAAGTCAGAAGAACCACTCACGGGAGAAGCACTTGTTAAAGAAGTCTGTCGGCGGATTCGGGTAGCCCGCAGTTATTGGGATGCTCATAATAATGCTGCTTGTCGGGGAGAAAGAGAGAAAGCATTAGCCCTTTACAATACCCTCACCAAAGAACAAAAAGACCAAATTCCGCAGCAGTTGCGAGTTTGGTTGCGTTACCGCAGTGAAAAATACTTCGGTGCACACCGAACACCACCGAAATCAAAACGGAAGTCGAAGTAGTATTTTTCAAAGAATCAAAATTCCTGTTAGAATCAATATCTGCCACTACATTCCGGTCTGTTACTGGCGCATTGGAGAAAAGCTGATTCAAGCCATCCAACTGAAACATAAATTTCCTGCTCTTAGACTGGCCCCAGGTATTTGATTTGGGATAGGGGCACAACTAGGAGTAACTACATCCATGACATTTCGTAACCTCGGTCTATCGACCGTCCTGCTTCGTGCTGTTGCCGACTCTGGCTACACAGAACCAACCCCAATTCAGCAGCAAGCAATTCCTGCCATCCTGCAAGGACAAGATGTTTTCGCCAGTGCCCAAACTGGAACGGGAAAGACGGCTGGCTTTACCCTACCGCTACTGCAACTTTTGGGTACCACCAATCCCAGCAAGGGACATCGCACGCCTCGCGCCCTCATCCTCACTCCGACTCGCGAACTGGCAGATCAAGTTAACGATAGCGTCAAAACTTATGGTAAATACCTGTCTTTGCGCTCTGCTGTAGTCTATGGCGGTGTCAGCATTGGCCCGCAAATTCAAATGCTGCGTCGGGGGATTGATATTCTAGTCGCCACACCTGGACGGTTGCTCGACCACGTTGGGCAAAAGACAGTAGATTTATCCCAGGTAGAGATACTAGTGCTGGATGAATGCGATCGAATGTTAGACATGGGTTTCATCCACGATATCCGCAAAATTTTAGCGCAATTGCCTTCATCTCGGCAAACGCTGATGTTTTCTGCCACTTTCTCTCTTCCAATTCAGCAACTTGCCAATACTCTGCTGAAATCACCAACCCAAATCGAAGTGGCTCCCCGCAATACTGCGGCTGAGCAGGTGGAACAAGTGGTTCATCCTGTCGATAGCCAGCGCAAGCGAGAACTGCTTTCTTATATGATTGGGTTCCACAATTGGCAACAGGTGCTAGTTTTTACCCGCACAAAACATGGAGCCAACCGTCTCGCCGAGCAGCTGGCTCAAGATGGGTTAAAAAGCACCGCAATTCATGGCAACAAAAGTCAGGCAGCCCGCACTCGTGCTCTGCAAGACTTTAAGCAAGGGAAAGTGCGGGTATTAGTCGCTACCGATGTTGCATCACGGGGTCTAGATATCGACCAGCTTCCTCATGTGGTGAACTTTGAATTACCTAACGTGCCAGAAGACTACGTGCATCGCATTGGTCGCACAGGTCGGGCTGGAAATGCTGGACGAGCGGTTTCCCTAGTCTGCGAAGATGAATATCCACTGCTGAAGGATATCGAACGGTTGCTCAATCAAACCCTTGTCTCATCTGTAATTCCAGGGTATGAGCCAGCATCAATTGTCAAAGCTAAGGTAGACCAACCAACGCCTAAGCGAGGGAATCAACGTCGCAGCAACCGGGCAAAATCTCAGGCACCATCTAAACCCACTCGCAACAAAAAGCCTACCTCACCAAGTCGCGCTCCCAAAAAGCTGCACACTGCCTGACGGGGTTGGGGTGTGGGGTGTAGGGTGTAGGGAAAAATTTTGGGCTTCAGCTATCCTGGAGGAACGATTGATAATGGTTTTGTACTGGTTAATTGACGAAAATCAATCTGCCAACAGACTAAACCTTCCCCCACACCCTCCATAAACCAGGTTAATTAACCAAGGCTTCTACATTCTGTCGGAAGGCTATTAAAGCGTGCTTACCCTGATAGTCTTTTATAGACCAAAAGATAGAATCAGATACTTCTAGTGACACAATGGTTTTGATTTCAATATTTGTGTTGTAGCCTGCTATGTCTCCTAAACGTTTTCCGTGGCTACCCTCGCCCTGCACTTGATTAATTGTGTAGCCGCTGACGTTATTGCTTTTAAACAAATTGACAATAGCATCTTTTAGTACTGTTTCAGCAATAATGGTGAGTAGGACTGCGGGTTGGACTGGGCTGGTTTCAGGGGGCATGGAGGACTCCACTAGAGTAGGTTTGGGGTTGTCGAGGTAGTTGAGAGGGCAATGTTTGCCAAAATCCTATTGTCAACGTTTCCTTGAGTTAATCATACTTTCGCACCACCAGGTTTTGAAACAACCTTAAGTTAGGTAAGCTTGCACCTAACTGACTCTCCAACACTTGTAGTGGAAAACAGGAGTGCAAGGAGGCTGGGATTCCTGATAAACCAAGCATTTCACAAAAGTATCAGCTTTACTTTTTATCAAAAAACACACCTACCACGGCAGCACCTCACCATTAGCGTGCCAAAAAGTACCTGTATTCTCCAGCGTTAACTCATCAATTCGCTGCAACAACCCCTTCACCGACTCTTGGGGCGTAATGCCACTGGTAGTAAAATTAGTCATGCGCGTTTGCACTAAACCGGGATGCAGTATCGCCACCGCAATTCCACGGGTTTTCAAGTCATGAGACAGCGACTTACCTGCCATTGACAACGCTACTTTCGACATCCGATAACCATAAGAACTACCAGAAGTATTATCCCCAATCGAACCCATCCGACTTGTCATAATCACAATCTTAGAACCTGCATGGAGATTCGGCAGTAGTGCATGAGTAATTCTCAAGGTTCCTAAAGCATTCACCTCAAACTGTTGCCGAATGCTATCAAAATCCAACTCTTCTAATGTGACTCGATTGATTATTCCCGCATTGTTAATCAACACATCAATCTGTGTGTCACCAAGGCGAGTGACTAAATCTGCAACCGAAGCATCAGAGGTAATATCAATCCTTTCTTCAACCTGTACGCCTAGCTGTTTCAATTCCTCAGAAGTACTACGACAAACAGCAATCACAACATCACCCCGTAGTTGCAATTGACGACAGTATTCATAGCCAATTCCTCGATTAGCACCAGTAACTAAATAAGTTGCCATACTTACTCCCTAAAACCACTTGTAATCTCTTTGAAATTGTACTGTTTCTAAATATTAGGAAAGCTATGTTTCTTTGTTGCTCACGCACTGAGAAGAATTGATGATTTTGTTGATACTTTCTCATGGTTTATTTACTACATTTCAATCGACGCATCAATCCTACTAGACCAACCCAACATTATTTAGGATATGCCAAAGATTTGGATGAAAGAATTAGGGAACATCGGCTTGGTAGGGGTGCAAGGCTATGTCAAGTAGCAAAAGAACGGGGGATAACTTTTAGATTAGCAGAAGTTTGGATTGGAGACCGTTCTTTAGAAAGAAGGCTAAAACGGCAGAAAAATAGCCGAAGATTTTGTCCAATTTGTCAAAAGGGTGTAGGGGATAGGGTGTGGGGTGTAGGGAACAGTGACTTAAAAGCAGGGGTTTCCAGTAACGATGCTGTATTTCTCTAACGTAGTATCTCGATTCACTTCTTTTTTTCAATTAGACCATTTATGCAGGGGCTTGTGCCTTGTAGGGTATGGATATTATGTATTTCCCCTACACCCCATACCCTACACCCCATACCCTGTTCTGGTCATGCCATCAATTCCAGTTTTGCTCCGGCTAACGCCATTAAAGGTGAGAATTAATAAGGAGTAAAACCAATGGTTTTAACCCAAGCTCAATTAGATGCTTTTACCGGAACTGACAACATTTATCAGCATTCTTTGGGTAATATCTATTATACCGATGGAGTCAAGTATTTAGCAACTCAAGGACAAGCATTTTGGTTACTAGATGCCATTGCTTCCTATCAAACATCACAGCTACTTTCTCAACAAGATTTAGCCGAATTTCAGATTTGGCAATTAACAGTAGCACCAGATAAATCTGCTATTCTCACTTGCCAATCAGATAGTAACAACGAACCAGTAGTTACCCAAAACATTCCTTATACAGACTTTCCCTTGACTATTATCAAGTTGTACTTAGCCGACCAAATCATACTATTGCCATCCGAGTATTAATTTCACAGCATCACAACAATGTACATCCCATTTCATCAGAAATATCGTCCCCAAACCTTTGCCGAATTAGTAGGTCAAAATGCAATTGCTACTACCTTAACTAATGCCATCAATAATCAACAAATAGCACCTGCGTATCTATTTACTGGTTCTAGGGGAACAGGAAAAACTTCTAGTGCTAGAATATTAGCTAAATCTCTCAACTGCCAAGCAAGCGAACAACCAACAGCAACACCATGCGGTAAATGTGAGATTTGTCAAAGCATAGCATCTGGGTCATGCTTAGATGTAATTGAAATTGATGCTGCTAGTCATACCGGAGTAGAAAATGTCCGAGAAATTATCTCTGCTACTCAATTTACTCCCGCACAATGTCGCTATAAAGTATACGTGATTGATGAAGTTCATGGACTTTCTAGTGCGGCAATGAATGCTTTACTCAAAACACTAGAAGAACCTCCCAAAGCGGTAGTATTTGTGTTAGCCACTACTGACCCGCAACGAGTTTTAGCCACGATTATTTCTCGCTGTCAGCGATTCGATTTTCGGCGCATAGAATTGACAGTAATGGTCAATCATTTGCGCTATATTGCTACAGCAGAAGATATCAATATTACGGATGAAGCATTAACATTAATTGCTCAAATCGCTCAAGGAGGAATGCGAGATGCTGAAAGTTTGCTCGAACAACTAAGCTTACTATCAGGTGAAATTAGCAAAGAGCAAGTTTGGGAGTTAGTTGGTGCAGTACCAGAAGATGATTTATTGGCAATGCTGGAAGCAGTAATTACCAATAATCCAGAACAGCTAATTGATGTGAGTCGCCAATTAATAGAACGCGGACGAGAACCTCTAACTATTCTACAAGATTTAGTTGGATTTTACCGCGATTTATTAATTGCTAAAACTGCACCTAATCGAGGCGATTTAGCAGCTTGTACCGCAGCAACTTGGCAGCAGTTATGTACAAATGCTTCTAATTGGCAAGTTGCTCATATTTTAGCAGGTCAAGAATATCTGCGTACCACAGAAGCACAACTGAAAAGTTCTAACTGTCCTCATTTATGGTTAGAAATCGCGTTGATTGGATTGTTGTCAGTAGGTAATCAAAATCCTACGGTAAATCAGCAATCTTCAGGAACAGATATCTGGACGCAAACCCTAAAACAATTGCCACTTAGTATTAAGGCATTACTGCAACAACATGGGAAACTAGTAGCATTAGAAGCTGGAACTGCTACTATCAAAATTAGTTCGGAAGCATTAAAGAATAAAGTCCCAATTGCACGTTTGGAATCGGCTTTATCGCAAGTAGTTGGTACTAATACTCGTCTGCAATTAATCAGTTAATTTGCGCTTCTCTATAACCACAATTCAGGCTGAAGTAATTAGCTTCAGCCTAATTTCATTTAGCATTGGAGGTAAAGTAATGTACGAACATCGTCAATTTTGTCAGTTAATCGGTAAAGAGATGATTGTGCAAGAAGAGGAACTCGATATCTTTTATACTGATAATACAGCAAAACATGAGTGGTTCCCAACTGTTCAACTCAAACCTTATAATCAATTACGTCAGGTGATTTTAGATATCGAAACTACAGGTTTAGATGCCACGAAAGAACGAATTATTGCGATTGGCTGTCTTAGGGAATCGTTAGACGTGCAAATCTTTATGCACGCAGATGAAGCGCATTTATTGCAAGAGTTTTTAGCTTATTTAGAAGCAGTCAATCCTGAAGTGTTATTAACTTACAATGGCATGGCTTTTGATTTACCATTCATCATCACCAGGCTGAATTTGTTAAATATCAAACATCATTTCCAGCTTTCAACTTCCTCTCGCCAGATTCCCAGTGCTCAAACCTTTGGTACGCCGATTAAAGTTAATGAAATCTACTATAAGAATAGCAATCATGTAGATGTTTATATCTGCGTGTTGCGCTGGGATTTTATTACCAAATCCTTGACTCCTTCTTATTCTCTAAAAAATGTGGTGCTGGAAATGGGATTGCGGAAAGAACGGAGATTGACTTTATCTTACAATCAAATTCAAGACTGTTGGCAGCAGGGTGAGGGAAGTCAAGGATGGTTAACTATTCAACAATATTTGCAATTTGATTTAGAGGATACTAAATTAATTGCCGAACAGTTAGTTCCAAGCTATTGGTATGAATCATTGATTGTACCGGGAATGAATTTGCAACAACTAGCACTGGCTGGTAATGCGACTAAATGGCAACAGGTATTACAATCGTTTTATCCTGATGTTAAACCAAAAGCTGACTCGAAGGTGAAATTTGCTGGGGGATTGGTAATATCAGTACCGGGATTATACCGTAATATTGCCAAAATTGATGTGTCGAGTCTCTACCCTTCAATTATGCTCAAATATGGCATTTGTTCCCAGAAAGATAACAAAAGAGTCGCTTTAGATATTCTCGATTACTTAACTAAAGAAAGGCTGACACTTAAAGCTAAAGGCAAACTTGATGACATGGTAGCTAAACAAGCTGAAAGTGCGCTAAAAGTGTTAATTAATTCCTTATTTGGCTTTTATGGTACTGGTGGAGTTGGCTTTAATGATATGGCAGCAGCGGCATTAGTAACAGCTTATGGTAGGCGGATTCTTCAGCATATTATATCGGTACTTAAATCAGTTGATGCCATTCAAATTGAATCGGATACTGATGGGGTATTCTTTAGCCATCCCACACCAGAATTAGTTTGGCAAACGGTATCTGATGCGATGCCTTCTGGGATTAATATTGAACTAGAAACAACAGCTTTAGCTATGTTTGTTCCTAGCAAGGGTGCTAAAAACTATATATTGTGGCATCATGATGGTAGCATAACCAAAAAAGGGATTTGGAAAAAACGCGATCGCTCTCGGTTAGAAAAGGAATTCCCAGTTAACTATCTCACTCATTTTATCGAATCAGAAACAGCAGCAGAAGCATATTATCAACAACTGGAAAAAGTGATTTTATCTGAACAACTGCCATTAGAAGAAATCCAAATTACCCGCAAGATTAGAGCTAATGAAAAAGTTTTGTTAGCTTTAGGTAAACCAGGGGATATTGTCACATTTTACCAGGGGATGAATGGAGTAACAGTAACCGGAGAATATGCGGTGAACTATTACCTGAATTTGATTGCAAAGAAACGAGATGAAATTAGAACTGTTCTTAACGTTGCCAATTCTACAAACTATAAGCAACTCTCTTTGTTCTAAAAGTTAACGATGGCATTTAGATATATCCATCACTTTTATCTAGTGATGGATATTAATTTTAATATTTTTAACAGAAAGTACGCTCACGCTTAAAGTTAAGTGGTAAATACTTAAAAGTAAACGCTTATGAAATGCAGCAATATCTAGAAGAAGAAGCATTACTGATTGCTCCTCATTCTAACTATTTCTATCCCATATCCAAATGGGTAGCTGAAATAATGGTAAACAAGGCAAATATTGAACCAAATGCAAGCGTATTGGAACCGAGTGCTGGTACTGGTATCCTCTACGAGTACATCCAAAAATTTACTTCAAACTTGCATTGCGTAGAACAATTTTACCTCAATCAGCTAATCCTTACGCTCAAAGGATATTTGGTAATTTGGGATGACTTTTTAACCTATTATCCCAGCAAGCTTTATTCAAGGATTATTGCCAATCCGCCATTTCCAGCACAGGAATTGCACATTACCCATGCTTATTATCGCTGTTTAGCGCCAGGTGGTCGGCTGGTATTTTTGATGAGCAATGCTGCATTTGAAGCCAAACATGGATATTACCAAAAGTTTAGAAAATGGTTTGAATTGGTAGGAGGAATCAGTATTCCGATGCCAGAAGAATTGTACGTAACAGCATCAAAAGCAAGTGATGTTAAATGTTATTTGGCAATTATCGATAAAATCGAACCCCATCCCCTGCACCAAATTTATCGGATTACCGAAGCACGTCCACCAAGAGGGTATTTTCTATGCCAGTAATCGTTTTACATGGAGAAGATGAATTTGCTATTTCCTTAGAGATTAACCAACTGCGGTCTAGCATTTGTCATCCCAACTGGTTAAACTTTAATTACACAAAAATCCCTCCTAGTCCTGAAGCATTAATGACAGGAATTACCATTGCTATGACTCGTCCTTGGGGTGAGGGAGGTCGTTTAGTTTGGTTACAAGATAATCGAGGAGAATGTAGCGAAAGTCAACTGCAATCTTGGTCAAACTGTCTGAAGAATTTACCTGCAAGTAATACTGTATTGCTGACTAGCAAAACCAAGCCAGATAGCAGGCTTAAATCAACCAAATTATTGCAGAAGTATGCTCAGTTTAAAGAGTATCCTATCATTCCCATCTGGGCAACCGAACAACTAGCACAAAACGTGCAGAAAATAGCATCATCACTGGGTATTAATCTCAGTTCTCAAGCAATTGAAGCATTAGTAGTAGCAATAGGAAACGATACTCGATTATTGCACTCAGAACTGCAAAAGTTAAGCCTTTATGTAGGTGCGAGAACAATTGAAATAGAAGATGTGCAAACCTTGGTTTCTGCTAATACTAGCAGCAGTCTCAAATTAGCTAGCTTTATTCTGCAAAAAAATCTACCAGCCGCACTTAGTTGCTTGAATGATTTGCTCAATAGTAACGAACCTGCTTTGAGAATTGTTGCTACACTGGTAACTCAATTTCGTACTTGGTTGTGGGTGAAGTTGATGACACAACAAGGTGCATCTAACCAGTTGATTGCATCGTCAGCAGAAATAGGGAATCCCAACCGCATTTATTACCTGAAACAGGAAACTCAAAACTGCACAATTGAGCAATTAAAAGATGCTTTATCCGGGCTTTTGGAGTTGGAAATCATGCTCAAAACTGGTCAAGATGCGCGAAATTCGCTTAACTTCAACATTCAGAAACTATGCAATAATTAGGAGAATTCAATGAGTCACAAGAACAGGGTGTAGGGGGTAGGGGTTAGGGGATAGGGAAGAAGAA
>NZ_JADEWG010000181.1 GCF_015207735.1 [Phormidium] sp. LEGE 05292 | reverse complement strand
CTATCCCCTATCCCCTACCCCCTACTTTGAGCCAGCTTGATAACTTGCATCAAACTGGTAGCTGTTTGAATGCCCTTTTTTCTGTACCGTTCATTCGGTATAGTCATACTGTACCGAACGTTCTATATAATGTCAATAGTTAATTTCTAATTTTTGAGTCATGCCGAAAGAAACCTATATTCCTTGCTTGTTGGGGTTGTTTCGCCAGTACGGTTACGATGGTGCAACGCTGTCCAAGATTTCCGAGGCGACTGGACTGGGGAAAGCTAGCCTGTACCATCACTTTCCCGGTGGGAAAGATCAGATGGTCGAGACAGTTTTGGATTATCTGGAAAAATGGCTATCTGAGAATATTTTGCCTGCTTTGGAGAGTGAAGGAGATGCGGTGACAAGGTTGCAGCGAATGTGCTTACGCTTGAACGAACTCTATCAGGGTGGCGAACAACCTTGTATATTTGCGATTTTGTTGTCCGGTTCGGCTAGGGATGTGTTTCACGCTAAAGTAAAGGCACTGTTTCAGGGTTGGATTGATGCGATCGCAAATGTGTTAATCGAGTCAGGTATGGATGCTCAACTTGCCAAACAACGGGGGGAAGATGTCGCAATAGCGATTCAAGGTTCGCTGATTTTATCGCAAGCATTGGACGATACAACCCCGTTTCGGCGGACGAGCGAGCAATTACCAACAATAATTTGCCGATAAAGAGTTCGATGAGTTACTACTTTGCTGCTTATATCAACGCCAACTAGTTTTAGGCCAAGATAGAACTATTCAACTTTAACAAATTTTCCATTTTGAACTTGAATTAATTTATCAGGACGTTGTTGCTGAAGTAGAAATTCCCGTTCGCCTGTTTTTTTGTTAAACTTAAATTCTCCGGCAATTCCCTTAACTTTAAAATTTGGATCTCTGAGTATATCGTCTAATTTTTCGCGACTGGGTTGTGAGGTTTTCAGCAGTTCTTGTAAAGCTGTGACAATCGCGATCGTTGTGTCTTTAGATGTAGATGAACGCCAAGTATTGAGTTCTACTTTCCAGAGTTCCCGGAAAGATTCTTGTTCCTTTAGATCGGGATAATAAGGAACTGATACTGTTAAACCTTCTACTGCTTCTCCTCCCAATTCGATCGTTTTGTCATTATACAAAGTTGGGCTACCAAATAGTTTGACTGGTAATTGATTTTGACGAACTTCTTTAAAAACTGCGATCGCTTTTGGTAAGTGATCTACATAAGGCGCTACCATCAAACTATTAACATTGTGCTTTTTAATTGCTGCAATAACGTTACTTTTATTAAAATTTGGCTGGGAAAAGTTACAGTTAACTTCAATGTACTGCCCTCTATAAGCTGAAACAACCGACCTGAATTCATTTTTAAACGATTCTTGATCTGGGGATGTATTATCTACGCAGATGGCAACGTTAGGTTGAGTAATTGCTTTACCTAAACCGTTAGATAATTGAGCAGCGAAAAAAGTAATTTGTGGAACTAAGCGAAAAACATAAGGTTCTTTTCCTAATTGATTAGCAAAGCTAGTTGGGGAAATCATCACTAGTTTCCCTTTTTTATAAATAGGAGTTGCTGCTACTGAAGCATTACTAGCATTATGCCCAATTACTGCAAAAATACTCGGATCTTTTACAAATTTACGAGCCTTTTCTTCAGCATTTTCACTATTGTTATTATCATTAGCAATAACTATCTGTAATCCTAAACCTTTACCATCAATCCCATCTTCACGATTAACATTCTCTTGTATTTCGGCAACACCGCGTAATATTTCTTCGGCTATAGCTTGGTTGCTACCAAGAGGTACGCTGGTAGCAACTTTAATCTTATTTTTGTTATTTGCTACTCTGGCATTGTTTAAATAAATTCGAGTTTCAGGATCGTTAGGATTTTGCTCGAGGGATGCTTTAAAATGTGCGATCGCTTCTGGATATTTTTTGGCGGCAAAGGCTTTTACTCCGGCTTCTTTTTTAGCATTGGTATTATTTTTGCTGAGAATTTCTTCCCCTAAACTGATTTCTGGTGCAAGAGTACTATCTTTTGATAATTCGGTAATTTTATAGAATCCCAAACCTGTGACAGAAAGGGCGATCGCTGCTCCTATTCCCCAGAGAATAATTGTCCAAATAGGGGGGTTTGTTCCTGACGGGTAAAATAGCGGTGGTTCTTCGGGATTTTGGAAAATTACAGGCAACCAGGAAGCATTAGGTAAGTCATTTTCTATTAACTTTAATTTGTGTCTTGCTTCTTTCACTGCTTCATGTAAAGAAGTATGAGGAGTAAAGCTAGTCAGAAAATCATTCAAGAATTTTTGTGCTACTTCATCATGAATGGGCTGACGCATCACAATAATATGAGGAATTTGCAAACCTTCCAGCTGTCGTGCTAATCCCAATCCATCGCAAGAGTTAAAAATTACCAATTTTAACCCATTTCTAACTACTTGCTTTAAATATTTCTTAATCTGTACGGTCGATAATTTTTCTTGCTCATTAATCGAAATTAGTCCATCGTTTCCGCTAGGATGTGTCGAGCTATGTCCAGCAAAAAATATAATATCCCAAGGCTGATTAGTCAGTTTTTCTACCAATTCATCAGATGGAGGTTTTTTTAACAACGTTAATTTAGCATTCTTTAATCTTTGTTGCAAGATGTTCCAATCAGTTTGAATATCAATTTTTTCATCGCTTCCCAAAATTGCTAAGATTCTAACTGGACTTTTCAAAGCTCCTTTTTTATGTGTGCTGGTACTGCTCAAAGCAACTTCAGGATTGTCATAATACTCTTGAAGAAAAGTCCATAATTCCCAAGGAAGTTTCTGTAGGTCTTGGTTATCTGTTTTTATAGTAAAATTTACCAAGTCGTTTCTGCCAACTGTATGTAGAAGTCGTTGTTTTATTTTTTCTAATGAAGAACGATCTAGCCAGTTATTTAGAGCTTCTACAAATCTGCAAGCTAAATTATTAACCTCATCTTTACTGTCAGTATTTGAACAGTTTGTGTCTATTTGTTGGGGAACTACGATCTGTCGTCTCCACCAACGATTCGTTTTTCCCCAAGCGCAGTAAGCTTGTTGCCAGTTATTATAATCAATAAGAATTTCCGGTGCTGATGCAAGTCTACCTTTGACTTCTTGAACGCAAATTTCTCTATTTTCCTTAATGGTTAAGGTTATAGGAAAACCATGTTCAAAGCTACCTTCATCTATTCTGAAGATGACTTGTTTGCCAAGTTTCATAGTCATTTAGTTAGAGAAATAAAAATCTATGATTAAGTCATTTATAAAAAATTTTTTTTATTTCGTCAAGAGGTATTTTTTATATTTTGGCAAAATTTTCTCCTTTGGGGTAAACGGCTGAGAGAAATGGAGCTATTAGCTGGCATTTAGTCTGGGATTCCTAATTTTTCACGTCCCGCCAAGAGCAGGGATTTGAGGAACAATCGGGGGTGATTAGTGCGTGTGTGTTTTCTTGGCGATCGCTTCCTTTCAAAGTAATTGTTCCGCTTAATCCTTGCATGGGAAATCCCGCAGACAACACTTTTTGTATACCACTTCGACTAGGTTTAGCTTGAATTTGGATTGCCTGAATTACCATTTGTAAAGCATCATAAGACATAATAACCGTCCAATCTAATTCAGTGTTTCGCCAAAAATTTTGAAATTCTTTCACGTTACTAGCAGACGGATAATAAGGTACAGAAACAACTAAATTTTGTAATGCGGTTTTTCCTAAAGCCAAAACTTCATCATCTGATACTGTGCTGCTACCAAGAATCAATAGTTCGCCATTGTTTTCTTTAATTACTTCTACTTTGTTGTTAGGTTCATTGGAAGTAGTATAAGCATCAGGTAATAGGACTATAGCTGCATCTTTAAAGTTCTGCTTAATCCAAGTTACGTTATTTCTCACTTTCTCTATATCTTCACCCAATTCAAAATCGCCAACAATTTTGAGCTTATTGTTCAATGCAGTTTTAAAATCTTTTTTTGAAGCTTCACTAAAAGCTTTTCCCTTAGTATAAAAAATAGCTATATTTTGATAGTTTTTAGCAATTAAATAGTTGACTAAGGGATCGGCTGTTAGTTGAGTAGTTGACGCAGGTCTAAAAAATATATTATTAGGGTGAGTAGAACTTAGTCCGTCAGTAGCCGTGCTGGTTGGCGATACTAAAACTAATTCGTTTTGTTCATAAATACTCTTTACATTAGTAGAAAGATGGCTAGAATAATGACCGAGAACAGCTAAAACGTCCTGTCGTTTTCCTAGTTCTTTGGCAATGGTTTGAGCTTGAGCAATATTATTACCATCGTCTGCAAGTAAAACTCTTATTTTGAATTTATTTTCTGATTCATTATTGAATCGATATTGCAGCCAAGCAACTCCTTTAACTATATTTTCACTCACAAAAGCTGGAGAATTGGAAATGGGGACAACTAAAGGAATTGTGTAAATATTGTTTTCATGAATATTACTAACTTTAAGCTTTGCATTGTTCAAATATATCAATGTTTCTGGGTCTTTTTTTTCCCGCCATGCTTGTGTTAGTAAATCAACAGCTTGTGGATAGTTGTGATTGGCGATCGCCTTAATACCCGCTTGTTTGGTTGGTTGTGGTGGATGCTCTTTAGGATTCATTAAAGCCTTTTCGCCACAACTAAACGGTAAATTTTGATTTAATTGCACATCACAAGCTCTTGGCTGAGGAAAAAATACAGGTAATAAATATTGCCAAGTAACAAAACTAAGTAACGTGCAACCAAAAGCGATCGCACTCCATCGCCAAAATCTTAACTTCTTTCCTTTGACATCCTTACTAACATTTACCTGGGGATAAAATAGTGGTGGTTCTTCAGGATTTTGGAAAATTACAGGCAACCAAGAAGCATTAGGAGAGCGATTATCTAACAATCTTAACTTATCCCTTGCTTCATGCACAGCCCGATGTAAAGAAGCACCATTAGCAAAACTAGTCAAGAAATCATTCAAAAACTTTTGTGCTACTTCGTCATGAATTGGTTGGCGCATTACAATAATATGAGGAATATACAAATTTTCCAATTGTCTTGCTAAACCTAACCCATCACAAGAATTAAAAATTGCTAATTTCAAACCATTTATGACTGCTACCTCTAAAGCATTTCTTAACTGCTGTGGTGACAAATTTTCACGCCGATTAATCCAAATATTCCCATCATTTCCTTCCCGTTCAGTAGAACTATGTCCGGCGAAAAATATAATATCCCAAGGATGATTTTGTAATGTTTGTTGCAGTGTTTCTGACTCAGGCTGTTCAAGGAGAGTTAACTTTGCTGTTCCTAACCTTTGTTGTAGGATATTCCAATCAGTATTAATGTCGATGTTGTCATCGCTTCCCAAAATTACTAAAATTTTTACCGGAAGGCTAAGCGCACCTTTTTCTGGTGTTCTTCTACTACTTAAAGCTACTTCAGGATGGCGATAACGTCTTCTGAGAAAACGCCAAAGTTCCCAAGGAAGTTTTTGTAGTTCTGGGTTGTTAGTTTGGATAATAAATTTTACTAGTTCATCACGTCCTACAGTTTGTAATAATTCCTCTTTGATGTCTTCTAGTGTTGAACTATTTAACCAATTATTAAATGCTAGTTCCAACCTATCAGCCGCATTCATGACTTGCTCAATACTATTTCCGCTAGAATAATTGGAGTTAGTTTGTGGGGGAACACTAATTTGTCGCCTCCACCAACGGCTATTTGGATCTTTACCCCAAGCATTGTAAACTTCTTGCCATTCTTTATAAAGATCGGGAATTTCTGGTGCTGAAACAAGGACACCAGAGACTTCGGGAACACACAGTTTGCCATTTTCCCGAATTTCTAAATTAATCGGGAAACCTTGCTCAAAATTACCTTTTTCAATCCTGAAGATAACTAGCTTGGTCATTGGTTTGATCTTAGATCGGTTAATTGCTGATGTTTATATTAAACAACAAATTGTTCTGTAATGCTAACATCTTTTAAGGTTAACCGAACGTGGAAGCGATCGCCAAGATCGGCAGTAAAGTATAGAGAAATATAATCATCTTGAGGTTCGTTTCTGGCTACAGCCTCTAAACCAGGAATCGGATTGCCGTTTTCGTAAAGTCCCATCAATCGTAAACCTGGGGGTAATTTAGTTAGTGAAACATTGTCATCTCTGAAATCTTTAGTTTGGCTATCTTCTGAGAGATTGCAAATCGGATAAGCTCGTAACAACACGGCAATTTTACCATCGAGTTTTCGTAAAACTGCAACCATTAAAGCGATCGGATGTCCCATTAGTTGCACACCTAAATCCATCACTCTTCTAATAGGCAAACCTGGATAATTTGGAGCAATAGTCCATAAATATTCAGCCGCTTTCCAACGAATACTTTCATCCTGAGTATTCTGTAACAAATAAACTAAAGCATCTGGTTCATTGCTGTTACTAGGAAAAGCTACTTCTGTTTGACTATTATACAGTTGTCTCACTGCTCGTTGAATATTTTCTGGTGTTCCTAGTTCAATCCCTCTAACTCGTTTTCCGCGAAATGCTGGTGCTAAAGTTCTGGGAGTAAATAACTCTTCAAAAGTTTGCCAACCTGCTTCAACAACATCATCTAACCATTGATTGAGAACCGATATTGCAGATAATGATGTAACTGGTTTTACCCGTCTTTCATACAATTTTTGTAGCCAAGAATTATCATTCAATAAAGCACCCCATTTTTCAAATTTTGCCTGCAAACGAGGAGAATAAGGCGAAGGTTTGCTCAATTCTTTAATCAAACATTCGGCTTCGTTAGCTGATATTTTGGCTAAAGGAGTTACTTCGCCTTTTTCATCAGGACAAAAATGTAACACAGTTTCCAGTATTTCTAAGTTAGGAATAACGTAATCTTCCGATAAATAATAGCAGCGATAAATTGGATCGTAATCTGCTTGAGCTTTTAAAGTTTCTCTGCTCACCAAACCCCAAAAATGTAAATACTTTGCTTCTAAATCTATCCCCACTGGTAGATAATAATCTGCCACCCAATTAGGAATGTCAACCCATTCTTGAGGTACGCCAAAATCTGCAATATCAATGCTATCGCTAGGGATCAGTACTAGACGTTTGTTATTCAAATTAATCCCACAACCATTAACAAATTCCCAAATATTGAGGTAAATTTTATCATTAGGAAATCTACTAAAGGAAAAATCCTCGCCTAAATTCTCCTGCATCCATTTCAAGAAACCATTTAGACACAGACGATTTATATAAGCGTAATAGCAACCAGTTTGATTAGAATAATCTCGAAACTCTGGTTTAGCCTGTTTCAAATCTTCTTCTGATAA
Organism: [Phormidium] sp. LEGE 05292; assembly: GCF_015207735.1. GTDB lineage: Bacteria > Cyanobacteriota > Cyanobacteriia > Cyanobacteriales > Aerosakkonemataceae > Floridanema. The sequence continues at coordinate 4,081 of NZ_JADEWG010000181.1, read as the reverse complement.
TTCTAACCAGAGATGTTCAGAATAAATGTTACTCAATGTTTGAATATTCGATTTCATGACTTTGTTCCCCCTTAGATTAGATGTGAAGTTGCAGAATAGTTTGTAACCGATTTTCAGTCAGAAATAATATCCTCTCTCTTACTATACCTTTTGATGAAAATACCAAGTTGATTTCTGACTGAATTTGTTCGGTTATGTTGCTGGATAACCATTGCCTAATTGATTCTATCAAATCTTTTACTTCCGAATCAGATTTATGAATTTTTTCGCTAATTTCTAGAGGTGTGAATTTAGTAATGTAGAATAGCCTTAATAACTCTTTACTTGGGTTTTCCAAAAGCTGCATTGCTTGGGAAAAACATCGGTCAATTTGATTTGAGTAATATTCACATAATACCCCTTCAATTTCATTTATTACTGTTGAGCAGGGTTCTAGTTGCAAATTTTCTTTGACCCAATTACAAATTTGTGACAGAATCCAATCGTGCGTTTTTTTGAGACTACGACTGATGTAATATTGTGGTAAATCTCCTAACTCCTTGCCAACTTGACCTTGCTTTAAGTCTAAACCATACCTAAGAAAAAGAGTTTGCTTTTCGGTGGCTGTTTGGAAACTTTGAAGGAGTTGAGTAATAAAGTTTTGAAAATCAACTAAGGTTTGATTCATTTCTTGATCTATTTTTTCTCGATCGGGAATACTATCTATTAATGATGGGTTGTCAGGCGATCGCAAATGACTATAACTATCTAAAGAATCAAGGGGTGGATCTAACAACTGTCGAATTGCCATACCCAGCCTTGACAAATATTGTTTCACTTCTGCTCCATTCATGTTTAATTGCGGGATTTCCGGTAAACTTACCTCGTTTTGCAATTCAGAATAACGATTTACAATTCTTTCAAAATGCTGTAATTCAAAGTTATTAACTCCCAGATCAAGTGAAGTTTTTACCTCTTGAAAACATTGCCAAATTAGTAAATATTGGTCTAACTGTGATTCTTGGTATCCTAAACGTTGTAATGCTTCTTTGACTTGTCTTCGACTAGAGCGTGCAACTAAACCTAAGTTGGTTCTCCCTAGCGTTTCTAAACCAGTGATTTTTCTCACGTTTGGCATTAAAAGATTCTTGATTCTCGTATCAGCAAATCTTTTTAATGTAGGATACCAATAAAGTTGAGAACGACGCTCATCAAATCGCTCAAAAAAATTCGCTGGATTGCATACTAACTCAGAACCCATTAAAAATAAATCCCGGAAGTAATTATTACGAAGATGAACAGGCAAAACAGATAATATTTGTCGAGAAACTTGTTCGCAACGTTTTTCTAAAAAAGCAATCCAATGGGTTCTAAATAACTCATTTTCTGGCTCCAAATGTAATTGTTGAAACAAAAATTGAGCTACTCTCGTATCGAGCATTTCCTCATTGAACTCTGCTAATGGATCTAAGTTTTCGCTGAGGAAACGGATATTTTCCTGCAACTCGGGGTCAGTCCGCCAGACAACACGATTTTCTTCCAGGTTTTTAGGTAGAGTATAGAAGCATTCCAACGGCATAGATGTGTTCTCAGCAACTAAAGTAGTTTTCTGGACTAGCTACAAAGGCGTAGCTCCTTGTCATTTGGTCTACTATATATGATTGGGAGCGAGTTAAAGTTTTATGCAATCCCAGTAATAAATCTTGCTTTTTTGTTGAAGACTGAGAATTGAGAATTGAGGATTTGGGACTGGAAGTACTTATCTAAAATCCTTATGATAAGCGATTAATCCCAATTTGGGCTGCATTCATCCTCATCGGTGAGGCAAAATAAACGGCTATTTAAATGAAAATTTTGCATAAGTCCTGCGGAGTGAGCAATAGATCGCTACAAGAGTGTTCATAACCGTAGGGAGCTAAATATGCAGGGAAACAAAGTACAAATTCTGCATTGCAAATGTGGATTGATTTACATGAGTAAGGCTAACGGCTCATGTTATACGGTTCGTTGTCCTGTATGTAGTCAAACTCCTCATGAAATCGAACACCTCCCGCAGTATAGTTTCTCGAATTTCAAACAACGCTTATCTTCTATGCTAGAGAAATACATTATTCCAGGCGCGCTGACAATTGTTGGTATGGTTGGGTTTGCAGTTATTTCACCTCAAATCTTACCCCAACAAGTACAACTCCCGGTTGAACCAAACCCTAATCGTTCTCCCATTTCTCTACCAAATGGGACTAATATCATTCCGCCTCAAAATTTAGAAGGATATGGAGTTCTAACAGTTGATAATGGCACAGACCGCGATGCTGTAGTTAAATTGATCGATCGCAACTCTGGCGACACGCTTCGTTTTGTGTACGTTCAAGCTAAACATCAAGTAACAATAGAAAACATTCCCTCTGGCAACTGCACTTTCAGATTCAGCACCGGAACAGATTGGGATCAACAAACAAGCAAGTTTTTCCAAAATCCCTCTTTTTCAGAATTCATTCAACCGCTAAATTTCCAAAGAATTCAAACAAAAGATGGAGAAAAGTGGCGAACTTATAAAGTCACACTTCATCCAATATTTGCTGGTAACGCTCAAACCAAACCAATTGGGGAAAGAGATTTTCAGAACAAGTAGTTTTTTTAAAGATTGAGGAAGAGTAATTATGAATCATCAGCAAGCAGAACTTTATCAACGAATTCAAACATTTTCCTTAGACAAGCCAAACACTAAGTTAACATTCAGTAGGCGATTAGCACGAGATAATGGTTGGACGATCGAGTATACTCAGCGGGTTATTGACGAATACAAAAAGTTTGTTTTTCTAGCTATTGTTGCTGAACATCCCGTAAGTCCATCGGAACAAGTCGATCAAGTATGGCATTTACATTTGACTTACACTCAGTCCTACTGGGGAGACTTTTGTCCCAATATTCTCCAAACATCACTACATCATAATCCCACACTTGGAGGTAGTGATGAGCAAAATAAATTCATTAATTGGTACAATAAAACTTTAGTTAGTTATCAACAGTTTTTTGGAGAACCTCCTAGAGAAATTTGGCCTCCTGCTCATATTCGTTTTGGTGAAGATATCCATTTCCGAAGAGTCAATACTCAGCAAAATTGGATTCTGCCAAAACTCAATTTAAGACCCATCTGTTTTCCATCAATTCCTTTGCACAATTACAATAGATGGTTATTTATAATTTTGGGGTTGAGCTTTTCTTTTCTGATCTCAGGTTGCCAATTTCTAGTAGCTGGTAGTAGCATGAACCCCCTTAATTATGATGGAGCAAAATTCTTAGGTTTTTATATATTAGTGGCTAGTAGTTTTATCTTACTCGCTTCTATTATACGTCGATTACTACTATCGATAATTGGTCGTTCCTCTTCAGAATCTACACAACTCAATTATTATGAAGTCGCTTATTTAGCAGCAGGGCCAATTCGGGCAATTGATGTAGCAATTGCTAATTTATTGCAAAGTGGGCATCTAGAAATAATAAAATCAAAAGAGGGTTTCAGGCGTACTAATACTAATCAAGTATCTGAATCTCATCCCCTTGAGCAATTAATTTTAGGAGCAATTAACACCAATCAAACAGGTTACAGATATGGACTAATTCAACAATTAGCTACTCCAACTACCCGGTTAATTAAAATTCGCTTACAACAATTGGGCTTGATGCTAACTCCTTTCCAGATAAAGCTGGTACAAGTGTTATCTACACTTCCGATTCTTGTGGTATTACTTCTGGGTATTGCCAAAATTATTGTAGGGATTTGGCGTGATAAACCTGTTGGTTACTTAACTTTCTTTTGTGTGATTACAGCATGGATTGGTTTGATGTTTTTGCAAGTACCCGATCGCACTAGTTACGCAGAGCAAGTCATAAAAAATTTACAAAGCGAATATGGTAGTATCCTTTCTAAATCGAAGTTTGTACCTTTATCTTCTTCTGAATTAGCCTTCGCCTTTGCCCTCTTTGGTAGTAGTGTTTTAGCAGGAACTTCTTTGATTGATTTATATAACTTACTAACTCCTAAAATCTTCACTTCTACTAATGCCAATACCAGTTATGGTGGGGGTGGTGATGTGGGGGG
>NZ_JADEWG010000180.1 GCF_015207735.1 [Phormidium] sp. LEGE 05292 | reverse complement strand
TTCTCGCACAAGGGTGATCGGTTTTTTGTGAGGGTGGGTAATATAAGTCTAGTCCCTGATGAGGAACTTTTTTTAAACATTTAATAAATAATAAAGAAAAATCCTCCCCAGGATTGTAGTTCTTTAAGGGAAAACGCTGATGTTGTTTTTAGTTGATTCGTCATCTGAATGTAGGCGCAAATGAAACAAAATCCTTTCTCTGCACCCACTACTTTACGATCGCGATCGCACAGCCTCCCCTGTGCAAATCACAACAACCATTACTCCAGCGAAGATAAACTTTATTTTTCCCCAGGTAAGGCTTCCGTCCTACCTACTATTATTTTCCAGCAACTTCATCTCAATCCGTTAAAATACATACATCTTTTAACACAAGTCTATTTGACATTAAAGCGTATTTTCTCGGTGGCACTATAGGTTTACAGTTGTTAGTACAGAATTAAGCGTGAAACTTTATAAAAGTTTTATGATTCCTCTCAATCTTTCTTAAATATTAATTTTCTTTAGGGAAAAGCATAGTTTATTTTCCCGCCTGTTAGAAGCCAGATTCTCTTATGTCAGGAAAGCAGCCATGTTAAGACGCAAACACATTAGAGCTATTAAAAGAGCATTTCACAAGTTATTTAAACGAACTTGGAACTGGATAAATACTGTTACTAAAAGTTTATTTGATTGGTTTTTACGAACTGTCTTGCTAATTGGTGTTAATAAACAGCGACAGCCTCATGCTAAAGCAGGTTTTGTGCTACCAACAGTTGTTTTGCTATTGTTAGTAGTCACTTTAGTAGTAGCTGCTATATTACTACGTACCCAAAGCCGGACTATTCAGGTAATGGGTTCGAGAGAAGAACAAGTTATTTATAATGCTGCTACTCCAGCAATTGAAAGAGCAAAGGCGAAATTAGAGTATCTGTTTGCACAAGATACTCGGATTCCAACAGGTGCTGCTTCCGACCAGTTGTTGTTACAGATATTAGCTAACGATGATAGCCTCTACTCTTTGGTACAAAAAGCTAGTCCTGACCCCTACACTTTTGGGACACAAAACCAACCCGGAAGTGAAAAACGCATAGACTTAAACGGAGATGGAAATCCAAATAACGATCCAGCTTGGTCTTATGAAACAGACGTAGATAATGATGGAAAACTGGAAACAGTTGTCTATGGCATTTATTTAAGAAGTAGAGATGATACTCAACAAATTTCCATAGATGGTATAGGTGGTAGAGATAGCAACGGCATTGCAGTAGACAAGGATGGTTCAGATACAGACGCAAAAAAAGCTAAAGCCCTAGTAACTCGTAACGGTCCAATTAGCACTATCAATCTGAACGACACAGTTTGTGCAAGCCTGACTAACAATCCTACACCACCCCCTCCAAATAGCTTTAATAGTGTAGATGAAAGTGTCTGGTATCCATCAGGTAGCGGTGTGCTACGCAAAACCTTTCAAGTAGATGCGATTGTTGTTTCCAGCAAACAAGGAACCAGCCGCACTGTTGCCACCTTAGAATTTCAACAGGATAGACAATTAGACAGAGCTAACCGATGGGGGGCTTGGTTCCGCTACGACATGGAAATCTATCCAGGTGCAGGTTTCAACTGGAACGGAGCCATGTACAGTGCAGGCAACCTCTTTATCGGCTCCGACAATACATTTAGAGCTTATCTGATTAGTGCCCCCAAATCTTGCTTCTATGGCAAAGATTCTTCGGAAATTACTGTATTGGAAGAACCAACACCGTCAGGGGGAACACCTCAATATCAAGGACAATTCAAAGCTGCTGGAGCACACAATAATAGTGCTGGTTCTGCACAAATTGACCTGCAACTGCCTGGAGGGAATAACACAGATCCTGATAAAAGCAAAACGAATGTAGTACCAGCTATTTTGAATGATGGGAGCGACTCGGTAGGAGGGAAATCAGCCAGCGACGTAGCAATCGATCCGGTAATTTTGTTTACTCAAGACCTGTCCCGTGCCAAAGGAGGAAACCCTCTCAATAGAGACCCTGCTAGAGATAGTAGTTGGAGTAGTAAATCTTTTGTAACGCAAGGTAGATTTCGCAACCAGCTACAAAATCCTCCCTATGTTGACGATACTTACCGAGCCGATAACCGTTGGGGTCCGAAACCTAAGTACGATCGCGTAGACTCAGAATTAGCGCTGAATAATGCCGACAGATACAATGGTAAGCCGATCGCCTCTACCCCTATTAGCCCTACAAAAATTGACAAATTGATCGGCAACACAACCAACACAGTATCTGACCCGGATTATAGACTACTTGGTTTGGATGGTTACTGGGAACGTCGCGCTTGGGCAAATGGTTTGCGAGTAATTGTTTCTCCCAGGTTGCAATTGGGTAATACTTTTGGTTGGGTTAATTCTGACTTGAATGGAAATGGAAACCGTAACGATGTTGGTGAAACAGACCCGCTTTATCCGGTTAATAAAAATGGTACGTCCCACGAACAACAACAAAGACGTACTCTCAGAGATAACTTAGCCGCAGTTCAAGCAACTGTTGTTTATCACCATGATAGTGGTGCACCTAGTCCAGCTGGAGATACTCCTCTTGCTTGTGTAGCAACTACTGCTCATCCGGGAACTCAGACAACTGATTGGGACAGTAGAAATTTCATGCTTCCCGGACAAAAGTACTGGTATCCCACTCAACCAGCAGCTTTAGTTAGTGACTTTTTCTATGGTCGCGGTACTAATGGATGGGAATTCACTGTTCCTGCTCTAAGTGAATTTACTGGCGGCACTCCATTAAGAACTGCCCTACAAAATCTGGCTAAATTTGCTGGAGATTACACAGATGTAAATAATAGCGGTGCGTTTCCACCGACCCAAGGTGGCAGAGTTTACCCCAACCCATATTTAACCATGTGGGGGAACTTCTCGAACCTAAAAAGAGCCTTAGCTCTCCCAGCAAACAATAGCATTGCCGATAATTCTTATTTGCATACAGCTGGTTGTGCTGTGGGGATGTTAGCGTATAACCTTAACTATTTCTTACAATCGCCTAATTATGACAACTCTTGGTGGGCATCAACCCCGGCAAGCTTTACTACTGTAAGTACTGCTTTGGAATCAGCAACTAATCCAGTTACTTGGCCTACTACTGGTTACACGCCAACGCCGGATGACTATATTGCTAAGTTAACAGGCGACAATCAGAGGTTGGCAAGATTTGTTCACATGAAAGAGCAAATCATTCGCGATCGCCGCTTTGGTTTTTCCGACTCACCGACAACAGCAAACTTTTTCAAGTACACAATCAATCAGCAAACGGATACTCCTGGTACTCCTCCTACTACTGGTAGCTTTTCATACGCCGGAAAAACTTATACAAACGGTCAGACTGTTAATATAGGCTGTGACTTTAGCTCCACAGGCAATAATTTCTTTGGCATTTCTACTACGAATTCGGGTCCCACCAACACTTATGCAGCAAACGTGACAGTGCCTAGCGGTGCAGATAATGAGAAAAGATTCATCATTCTAGCAACCAGTCTTTGCAATACAAAACCCAAATTCCCCTCACTTTATTACCTTTTCCCCACAGCTGCTAACAACAACCACGATCGCATTAGTGCTCCTGTAGGTGCAACTCTACCGACATCGGAACCATACCTCGATGCGTCATTGACTAATAATAGTGAACAATTCACTGCTGTCGAACCAACGGCAATTACATCTGTTCAACCAAAAGGTGAAAACTGGACAAGCGGCAACAACAGTGCTAACGGAAACTGGTACTTACCCACTAGTGACCAAATTAACCCAGCATCTCCACTGGAAAATGATTTTGGGATCATTACTCGAAATGCGCCAAGTAGTGCTACTGCTCCAAACAGATATACTTCTCTGATAGACACTGCTTTCTTCGACAGCCGAGAAAAAATGACGGTGCGAGCCTTAACCCTTGACTTGAACTTGTTGAGGAGAAACACGATCGGCAGCAACACCTGGCTACCCAAAAGCGGCATCGTCTATGCTTTCCGGGAAGATGCAGTACGAGAAGATACTATTGCTAGACCCGCGAGCGGAACTAGCCCCAATAACAACACCAACCCCACTAGTCCGACAGATCCACTATTAGAAACCAACGGCCTCACGCGCAAACCAGTGGATTTCAAACCAGACCCCGATCGCCGTCCATACGGTTTCCGGTTGAGAAACGGTCAAGACCTAAGACGTTATCCGAATGGTATTCTTGATGAAAATAACCCCAGAGGCATCACCTTTGTTTCCGACAACCCGATTTATATTCAGGGAGACTTTAACTACCACAGCACAAATGGAACTAGCAGCAATCTAATTGAGGAATTTAGCGATAAAAAGATATTTAATTCCGGTGCAGCACCTGATTGGGGTAGCTTCTACACTCGCAGTACGCTAGATACCAACTTTGGCAGAACTGGCTCTGGCAAAGATACTTGGCGACCTGCCGAAATTCTTAGCGATGCTATAACTATCCTTTCTAATAATTTCCACAAAGGATACATCGACTTGGGTATTACACAGGATGTAAGCAATGCTCAAGTTACCAGTCGCTATTCCTTCCTAGCCATAAATGGGCCTACTACCCCTACTTCTGGTAATGGTTGGTTGCTGGAAGATGGAACAGTAAGAACAACTTCTAGTACCTTACCAATAAAACTTTCCCGCGACGGCCACCCAATGTTTTGTAATGTTGCACCAACTAATGGATTTTGTCCTGTTGCATCACAAACACCATACAACTCCACTTACCGCGCCTTAGATGCTGACTACAGAACTAATGTTAACCAAGCCACCGAAACCAGAGTTAATTCCATCATTGTCAGCGGCATCACACCCACTGGACTGAACCAACCAAATGGTGGTTTCCACAACTTCCCCAGATTTATTGAAAACTGGAGTAGCACCAGTGCTCTAATTAGCGGGTCTTTTGTGCAATTAAACTTCAGTACCTACGCTACTGCTCCTTACACCCAAAACAGTGTTATTTGGGAACCAGCAAATACAAACCCCGGTGGTGCTGGCAACGTTCAATATTACCAACCACCAAACCGATATTGGGGTTATGATGTGGGGCTGCAATATGCACCAGCAGGCCCAATGTCTCAACGTTTCGTTACTTCCGGCAAAAAACGTAGTGAATTCTACCGAGATTTAAAAGTAGACGACCCCTACATCTGTCGGTTGCGTCTGGCTCTTAATAAGTCTAATGGCCTATTAGACCCAGCTTCGCTAAAAGAATGCCTGTAGCGAAATTGTGAGGGATTCATTTAAACAGGAGAAACTCTAATGTTTACTAAGTTACACTCACCTGACATCCCTCCCTCTACTCTTTCTCAGGAGGGTTATTCCCCCTCCCTCTTGAGAGGGACAAAGGGAAACCGTCAGTCAGAAAAAAATTACCCCAAGCTTATGTCATTCCTCTTAACTAAGCTGCCGTCAAAAAATACATCTCACAAAGGTTTCAGCTTATTGGAATGCTTAATTGGCATTGTAGTTATTACCATAGTCATCAGTGCTATTAGTCCACCGATTTTTCTCGCCGTTGGTACTAGGATACAAAACCGCCGCGCTGAACAAGCTTTGCAGTTAGCACAGGGGGAAGTCGATCGAGTAAGACGCACTGTGGAAACAGGGAATTACAGTGACACAGATTTACCCCCAGAAGGTGCTGCCCCAAATACTAGCCCTCAAAGTCAAAACGCACCTGGGTCAGCTGATAAACTTCCGTCAGGCAAAGTCTTTCCCACATCCGCTACTCAAGCAGCAGAAGTCGATGTGAACGGCGATGGAAATTCTGACTTTTTCGTGCAGATTTACCGTACTCCTGGAGTAAGAAACAATGATAGCCAACTGATGGCTTTTGGCATGGGTGTGCGGGTTTATGCCTACTCTGCAAAACAAAATTTTGGCACCTTGGAAACAACAACAGCCTCTTTAAGAATGACTACTGCATTAGGACAGCAACAAAAGCGACCCCTAGCAGTTATTTATAGCAATGTGGTTCGTAGCGATACAGGTGTTTCACTTCAGTGTTACCAACAATTTTTAGGTAACGGAATTTTTAAGTGTAACTAACACAAAATGTTTTGTTCTTTAGTGCAATCCTGAGAAAAAAATGACTGTCAAACTTTTTCAAAAAATACTCAAACTGGGAGGCGCTAGTTCCAGAAAACGATCAAAAAATTCTGGTTTTACTATTTTGGAACTTCTAGTCGCCACTCTTATTGCTACTTTTGTAGTAGTAGCACTGTTAGATTTTGTTGTAGATTTGTTGCAAACAGACCGTCGAGAATATGCCCGCAACGAAACCCAACGGGAAATTCAAATGGCTCTCGATTATATGGTCAACGATGTCAGAGAGGCAGCTTATATCTACGATTATGCGGGTCTTCAGAAAATTACAGATTCAAAATATATGAAGCTACCTCCTGGCTATGCTCCAATATTGGCTTTCTGGAAACCTGAAACGATTGGGGATAATGATATGGGGAGCCTTAAAGATTGCAATCAATTTGGGACAAATAACGATAAGAGAACTGAGTGTGACTTGCTCATAATTAGACGCAGAGCTTACACTTTGGTCGTTTATCTCCAAAAAGTTAACGATACCAACGATAAGAGTCAAGGATGGAGGGGTGTCTCCCGGATTGCCCGTTTAAATATCCCTAAATATACACAAACAGGTGTAAGCAGTTTAACTAAAACTCCAGGATACGTCGATCCAGCCGAAAAAACCGTTAAATTCGAGACTTGGCCGTTAGATGGCACTGGTGTGAGTCTGCAAAATGAAGTTGCAGACGGCACTGCAAAAGGCACTACTCAAGTGTTAGTTGATTTCGTTGATTTTCCCACTAAAAGTCGTAAAAGTGATCTATATAGTGATACGCTGACACCACCTGATAAGACTCAATGCCCTAACAATACTAACTACAGCCAGATTCCGTCTTCAACAGGTGCTACTCCAACAGGTGCTACCTTTGACAACCCCAGCTTTATGGTTTGCGTCAGTACTAACAACACTATTGGTGCGGGAGCTCTACAAAGCAACGTTAACCAAGACGTTTTGATTTTCCTCAGAGGCAACCCAACTGGTAAAGCAGGTGTAAATGTCGCGCCCCTTTTGGCAGTGAAAACTCAAGCTGTGGCTCGTGGGGTTGTTGATAAACAACAATAGTTAAACTGACAATTTTTTACCAAATTGTTGGAAATAGGAGTAATTTAACATGAAACCTTTCTCGAAACAAGCGCTCGCTGGTTTCACGCTGATAGAAATGTTAGTTGTAATTGCAATTATTGGTATTCTCGCAGCGATCGCTGCTCCCAATTGGTTAACATGGTTAACCAAACAAAGGGTAAATAGTGCTCAGGCTGAAGCTTTGGTTGTACTCAGAGAAGCCCAAGCAAATGCAAAAAGAGAAAAAAGAATTTGGCAAGCCTGCTTCCGCGATGATGGAACCCGAGTGCAATGGTCAGTGCAACCTTTACCTCCCAATATTGGCTCCCCAGTTAACAAATGTTTGAATCCTGGGGAGAGTTCTACTTCTGGTATTGTCTGGAACAACTTAACAGATGAAAGTTCTGACTTGATTGCGATTGATACTACTAAGAGTAACCTGAGTGAGGCTGGTAACAATGCTTACAGCGTTATGTTTCAATACAAAGGTTTGTTAGTAGAAAGTCCTTCCCAAACAGGAGTACTTACCTTTGGTACTCGGCAAAATCCAGGACAAAAGGGAGTAAAAGAGGGGACAAAGCGCTGTGTCGCAGTTATAACTTTGTTGGGTGCCACATCCGCAGCTTCAGATAATGATTGTTCATCTCTAATGCCTATAGCAAAGCCATAATCAAAAACATTGCCCAAAAATCTGGACTCCAAAATACTTATGCCTGTTTGGTAAATCATACCGTGCAGAAGGGAATACTAAGAACGGTGCAGTTCTATTAATTACATGAAGTACCCGTATTCCCGTTTAAGTCTTGGATTTACCCTAATTGAGTTATTGGTAGTTATTGCTGTAATTGGAATATTAGCAGCGATCGCCACACCGAGTTGGCTAACTATCCTCAAACGCCATCGCCTCAACAGTGCCCAAGCCCAAACATTAAACATTATCAGACAAGCCCAACAAAACGCCAAAAGCGAAAAACGAGTTTGGGAAGCAAGTTTTCGGAAAAGCGATCGTTGGATACAATGGTCAGTACATCCAGTTAGCGATACACAAACTAACCCCACATGGAATTATTTACTCGATGAGGATGCAGATCAAATCGAAATCGATCAGACTCACACTACACTAAAACAGAGTAACGGAAGTTACAATATTCAATTTCAATATAAAGGCAGAGTTAACGGACAACTAGGTAGAATCACTTTTATATCGCCTGGAGCGAACGATAAAGCCCCCAGACGTTGTGTATTTGTTTCCACCTTACTGGGAGCTATGCGTACAGATAGCGACAAAGGTTGCCAAAACTAAGTCCGTTGTAACGACTTTAGTCGTCATCTTTCCAATAGAACGACTAAAGTCGTCACAACAAACTTATACTTTACGAGTCACTAGCTTCCACATCCACTGCATTCTCTTGCGTCACCGCTGGACGTTGCAACTTCAAAATCAACACACCCAAAGGCGGTAAACACAAATCCAGCGAATAAGGCTGATTTTGATACCACCAATCATCACTCCACTTTCCTCCCAAATTGCCCATATTACTGCCACCATACTTGCGGGCATCACTATTGAACAACTCCTGATAAAAACCCGCTTCCGGTACACCTACTCGGTAATGACTATGAGGTTGCGGCGTAAAATTACACACCGTCACCACAAACTCATCAGAATCCTTAGCGCGGCGGACAAACGAAATCACACTATGACGATTGTCACTACAATCAATCCAGTAGAACCCAGCATCATTGAAATCCTGAGTATATAAGCATGGTTCACTTTGATACAAATGATTCAACTCCGTCATAAACAACTTCAATTGCTTATGAGCGTCATATTGCAACAAATGCCACTCCAAATCCGACCAAACATTCCACTCACTCCACTGACCAAACTCCATACTCATAAACAGAGTCTTCTTACCAGGGTGAGCATACATATAAGTCAGCAGCGCCCGCACATTAGCGAACTTCTGCCATTCATCACCAGGCATCTTGCCAATCAGCGGACTCTTGCCATGCACCACCTCATCATGAGATAACGCCAGCATAAAATTCTCGCTGTGGTGATACCAAATACTGAAAGTAACATTGTTTTGATGGAATTGGCGGAACCAAGGGTCCATGTGGAAATAATCCAACATATCGTGCATCCAACCCATGTTCCACTTCAAATTAAAGCCCAAACCACCCACGTAAGTCGGCCAAGAAACCATCGGCCAGGAAGTAGACTCTTCAGCAATGGAAAGAATACCAGGGAAATAACTAAAAATTACGTGGTTCATCTGGCGCAGAAAATCCGCACCCTCAATATTTTCGCAACCACCATACTGATTAGCCACCCATTCACCATCAGGACGACAGTAGTTCCAATAAATTATCGAAGCTACCGCATCCACCCGAATTCCATCAATGTGATACTTATCGAACCAAAAAAGTGCATTCGCCACTAAGAAATTCCGCACTTCATTGCGACCATAGTTAAACACCAAAGTCCCCCAACCTTTATGTTCACCTTTTCGGGGGTCTTCGTGTTCGTACAAATGCGTTCCATCAAAGAAAGCCAAACCATGACCATCTTTGGGGAAATGTCCCGGCACCCAATCTACAATTACCCCAATTCCATTCTCATGGCACTTATCGACAAAATACATGAAATCCTGCGGCTTACCAAAGCGAGAAGTCGGCGCATAAAACCCTGTCACCTGATAACCCCAAGAACCATCAAAAGGATGTTCCGCTACAGGCAACAATTCAATGTGAGTAAAACCTAACTCCTTTACATAAGGAATTAAGTAATCTGCCAACTCCCGATAAGTTAGGAACCGCGACCCAGGTTTTAGTTCGGAAGTAATAACTACAGGTTCTGTTTCCCCGTTAGGTAATCTGGCAGGTTCAGCGGAAGAAGCGTGCAACCAAGAACCCAAATGACATTCATAAACCGCTATTGGTTTGGTCAATGGTTCAGTATAACGCCGCTTCTCCATCCATTCTTCGTCATTCCAGGTGTAGGTAGTTAAATCTGTAACTATTGAAGCGGTTTTCGGTCGAACTTCTTGTTGATAACCATAAGGGTCGCTTTTCTCGTAAATGTGACCTGCGTGATTTTTAATTTCAAACTTGTAATGCTCTCCCACACCCAATCCAGGGATAAACAGTTCCCAAATTCCGTTTACCCGCCTTGCCATCTGATGTTTACGTCCATCCCAACAGTTGAAATCACCTAATAAAGAAGCATTTCGCGCATTTGGTGCCCAAACCGCAAAATACACACCTTTAACTCCGTTGACTTCGGTTAAGTGTGCGCCTAACTTTTCATAAATTCGGTGATGATTTCCTTCTCCAAACAGATGAATATCAAACTCTGTTATATGGGGTGAACGAAAAGCGTAGGGGTCATAGATAACCTTTTCATGTTCGCCTTCTTTGACCCGCAATTGATAATTTGCTAGCTCTGTGACCTCAAGAACACATTCAAAAAAGTGGGGATTATGTACAGGCTGCATGGGATAATCTTTCCGTTGTTCGGGTAGAATTACCCAGGCTGCATCTGCATTGGGCAAGTAGCTTCGCACCACCCAGACGGTTTTGCCATTCTGTTCTATCGTATGCGGCCCTAGTACTTCAAAGGGGTCGTGATGCTGATTCCAAACAATTCTGTCAATCTGCTCTGGGGCAATGGTTGTGGACATGAGGCTACCTTACCTAAATATCGACTTAACTAAGTTGGTTTGACCGGGAGAGTCGTCTAGAAATAGTTTATATTTAATACATTTTTTTACACACTTTTAGCAAGAACGACCTGTGCCGATGGTTGTCATGGCTGGGGGTAGCGGGAGACAAGGTGACAAGGAGACAAGGAGAGTTAATTTTCAAACTTCCTCTGTTCCCCATCTCCCCATCCTGGTTAGAATTTCAGTCTGGTGTTAAAAATCTAAAAATGGTAGGATTAGACGAATTTGCGATCGAATTCGCAGCAGGAAAAGCAAATGCTTGATCTCACGACTAACCATTGGCTCAGGTGGGGAATCTAGTTGCAGAGATGCTTGTAATTCAGCATACTCAGCAGCACTCAAAAGTTTACCATCGATCGGCGATCGCCCTTCTGTAATTATCTCCGTCCGCAAAATCTCTTCCGGTATATCCTCTGGCGGCGGCAGGGCTTGCACAACCCTGGGAAAACAACCCACCCACACAGCAGCCCCAACGGAAAGAAAGGACAAGGGGACAAGGGGCAGGGGGGCAGAGG
>NZ_JADEWG010000017.1 GCF_015207735.1 [Phormidium] sp. LEGE 05292 | reverse complement strand
CCCCAGTCCCTAGTCCCCAGTCCCCTAATATTCCCACTCCAGTTCACCTGCACTAATTTTGCTGTAAATCATAGTGCGGCATAACTCTAATTCTTCTGGGGTAATTTTGCCATCTGCCCACATCATGCCTTTAATTCTCTCGCACTCTGCTTTACTAAATTTGCCATTGGCAATGACTTGCTCAATAGCTATTTTGAGTTTTTCTAAGTCTTGCAATTCTTCAGGAGTAGGTAATTTAGAGTTCGGTCGTTCTATTTTCATTAGAAACACCTCCTGTAAATCTATACCAAGTTACCGGGCAAACTTAAGAGAGCATTTGTTACCCGCATAGTTGTTTTTTGTCAAGGATTCGTCACTGTATTTACTTTAAAAGTATCGCTTAAAACCAGAGTCATTAGCTGTCAAATATACAAAATGTAGACAAAATTTTAACTTGTTTATAAATAATCTTTAAAGTTTATTGCCAGTTTTGCATCAAAATCTTCTGCCGTAACTGGTAAATTAATAGTTTATTTGATAAGTCTTTATATAATAAAACAATGTTTTTTTGCAATAATTATTAATCGATATAACTTAACTTTCGCGGTAAGTTTTTATTAATCATTAACTAATTGTTGAAACTGCTCATCATTACGTATATAAGCAAAAGCTGGATCTGTTTGGGCAATATGTTTGTATTCTGGATCGAGATCGATCGCCCACTGCAAATTTCCAATCGCTGGATTTATACTACCTCGCAAAGCATAAGCTTTAGCATTTTGATATCTAACTTCTGCGGAATTGCGCTCTATTTTCAAAGCTGCATTGTAAGCGTCAATAGCTTCTTGATAGCGACTTTTTGCTAAATAACTATTACCTAAATTTAAATAATCTTCAAAAGTCAAAGTTTGAGTTTCATTGCACTCTAATTCTGGTGCTACAGTGTTCTCATTATCATTTAAATGAAAATTTTCATTTTGATATTGTGGCATTGAAGTTTGAGCTGCTTCGGGAATAAAATCAGTTATTTCAGAATTAACAATTTGCTGATTTTCTGAGGATTGACTAACATAATTGTCTGCAACATCAGGATGAGTGTTAGTCGAAGTTTGTAATTGCGAGAAATAAGTAATATATTCTCTCATCCATTGTTTGATTTCTTGTTGAAAAGCAGCAATTTGTTTTTCTCTTTCTGTTTGTAATTCTAGTTTAATTTCAGTAACTAATTGATTAATTATACTACGACGTAACAACCAAAGACTCAACACCATAGATACTGGAAATAAAATAATTACCAATATAAGAATATTAATTAAAGTTGTGGTGTGACTAAAAGCGCGATCGACTTCTGCTTGAACTAAATTACGAACTTCCCTTTCTTTTCGTAATGTTTCCAGTTCTCGACCTTCCTGCGCCGACATACTTTGTGCGATAATTTTGGGTGTATTAACTGTTAACAAAAATCCTTGTATTTCTGCTTGTGCATTTGCATTAACAGGAAAAAACAGCATTCCAAAAACAGCTAATTTAGCTAGAAAAAGATGATTTTTCATGTTATTAAACTATTTGGTAGATAAAGCTGAAAGTTGCCCAATTATTCACATCCAAAACCCAGGTATCAGGGGATGGTGCGATCGCATCAATCATGCTACCACTAGCTTGGTGTAAATCATTTAAAATTGCCTTTGCCACTTCTAAAGGATTTGGTAAATTAGTTAAACGACCAAAATCAGAAATTTTCGCACTTTCCAAAGTTTCTAAAGTCTGGGAAAAAGGCGCACGACTGAAGATTAATTGAATTTCTACCACTCCAGCAGACCCTTGCACAACCCATTTAAAAGGACTGTCTGTTGGGGGGAAATTTATAGTTTCACCGGGATTAATTACTTCAGTAGCAAAAGTGTTGCTACCTTGTTCATTAAGATTTGGCTTAGACCTTGCAGGAAGTAGCGCGATCGCACCACCATTAGCATCTATTCCCAATAAAATAAAGTAAATAGGAGCATCGCCATAATTATGTATTTTGTACTGAATTGAACTGTTAATTGGTAATTTAGTGATTCCTTCTTTTGATGCAGTTGATGATATACTAACCGTAGGAGTAGGCCAAGATGCCCTCACTGTACTTCGCTGCATTAAGACTTGTTCGTTAGGTGCGATCGTTTCTAAAATAGCTTGTACTCCCAACCGCGAAGAACCCTCATTTGCTGTTAAGCGTAACAACTTCGCCGCCAACAAAGTGTGCAATTTTGGTACCAAACGATTAACAGCTGTTTTTACTGCTTCTCCTGCTTCTCCAGAAGTATTAGGAATTGGTTCCAAACCAGGAGAAAATAAACCATAGCTAATCTTAGGTAATGGCGTAGATAATCCGCTAACAGACTCAGACTCTGCACGCGCTAACACTGACTCAGTAGTAGAAACTCGACCTAACAAACAATCAGCAGACTGTTCTCCTGCCACTACTGATGTTACATGAGGAATTCCCGAAACAGCACTAGTAGCATCTACTCTTTCAATTCTGGCTAAACAACTATCTAATGCCACAGTTAAATTAATATTATGAGGCAGTACTCTTACGGCTTCTTGAACTAATTGTCCGACTTGTAGTTTATTAATTTCATTAGGATTAATAGAATTAATTCGCGCCTTAGCTTTTAAACCTTCATGGGAACGAATCGCTAGTTGTAGAGGAGGCGTAACTTGATTAGATGAATTTAGTTCTGTTACGGCATTAAATAAAGAATTAATATTATATTGTAACACTTTTGCAGGTAATCCTGCTAGCCATAATTGAGCAGTTTTACTGTTTTCGTCCACTGCCGTTACTACACCATCAGCACTTACCATTGGTTGAGATAAAACATGATAATTCAGTGAATTTTGTTTAGAATTAGTTTGACGATAAATTTGCGGTTCTTGTTTATTTCCTACTAATTGCTCAACAGTTCCAGCAACTCGATTTAAGCTAATTTGTACAGTACTAGCGGGAGTAGCTTGCCAAAGGTGCTGAGTTAAGGCGTAAGTAAAAAATCCACTATTAAAACCATCTATTTGCCCTTCCGTGGCTACCTGTTCTGGTTTTGCAGCAACTAAAACGATGCCAGTATTTGGGCTAATTATTTGGGAATTTTGTTTAAGCTGGTCTTGGAAAGCAAACTCTTGTTGGGTAACTTCTCCAGTAATAATTGATGGTCTAGACCTAACGCGCAGATTGCCTTGTAAAATAATCCCACCGTCAGTATAACTGGTATCTAAAACAGAAGTTAATAAGTCAGTGGAGAGCGATCGCAACAACAACCACAAAGTATCTTCCGTCAACGCATTAACCACAGGCTGATTTTTAATTTGAATCATCCCATCAACAGGCAATAACAAATTAGTTACCGGAGATTCTCCCTGGTTTTTTTGTTCCCCTAAATTTTCGCTTTCTTGTACCGCCGCCTTCGCGAAACGACTACCATAACCACTAAAATGAAAAACCACCACATCACCCGGTTTTACCTGCTTAGTGAGATGTTCTAAAAAAGCGGTTTCAATATTCTGCCGAGTAGCTTGTTGGTCTGTAATAGTGAGGATATCGCTGGGATGAAAACCAAAACGGTGAATTAAAAGTTCCCGTTGCAATTCCACATCGGTAACACATCCTGTTAGTGGAGTACCGAATGAATATTGGTTAATCCCAATTAGCAAAGCCAACTTGCGCGGACTAGACTGTGCTAAAGCTTGATAATAGCGATCGCTCAACAAAGACAATCCAGCCTGACTTAAGCCCAACGCAGCCAAAACTATACCAGATTTTTGTAAAAAAGTCCTGCGCTTCATCATGTTATTAATTATTTGATTTGTTACACGCAACGACATTACTTGGTAGTGGGTAGTTGGTAGTTGGTAATGGGAAGAGGTTAAAGATTTTTACCCTTTGACCAAAAAGTATTGTACCCACTACCTAACAATTAAGCCTCCACAGGCACTCGCATTGCCTTTGCTAATTCTGCGGCTACCTCTGGACGGGAAAATTCTGGCGGTGGAAGTTCACCCTTACGCAGCAATTCCCGGACTTTAGTTCCTGAAAGATGAATTCGCTGTTCCGGCTTACTAGGACTCGTTTTCGTCGTTGCCATACCTTGAGTCACAGTGCAGTAAAAAGCGTGTTCAAACTTCATTGGCACAATGCCCAACTCCCCAGGCTCAAACTCATCAAAGATATACTGAGCATCATAAGTGCCGTAATAATCACCCACACCAGCATGATCCCGCCCCACAATGAAGTGAGTACAGCCATAGTTTTTGCGAACTAAGGCGTGAAAAATTGCTTCCCTTGGCCCAGCATAACGCATCGAAGACGGATTAATTGCCAAAATTACTCGGTCTTTGGGGAAATAATGTTCCAGCATAATTTCATAACAGCGCATTCGCACATCAGCCGGAATATCATCTTCTTTAGTCGCACCAACCAAAGGATGTAAAAATAACCCATCAACTACTTCCAAGGCACATTTTTGAATATACTCATGGGCGCGATGGATAGGGTTACGAGTTTGGAAACCTACAACTGTTTTCCAACCTTTTTCTTTAAACAATTTGCGAGATTCTACTGGATCAATTTGGTATTTGGGAAAATAAGGATGGGCATCGCGTTGTAATAACCAAATTGGGCCAGCTAAATTAATTGCCCCTTGATTATAAACAACTTGTACGCCTGGGTGTTTGATATCGTCAGTGCGATAAACATTAATAGCTTCATGGGCTTTGTTGTAGCGATATTTTTGGGTTAATTCCAAAACACCCACAAACCGCCCGTCTGGATCATCCAAACGCACCCAATTTCCCTCTTTTAAAGGTTCTGCGACTTCTTCTGATACCGATAAAGTAACGGGAATTGACCAAGGTAGTCCGTTCACCAAGCGCATATCAGTAACAACTTGTTCGTAGTCTGCTTGCTGCATGAAACCATTCAGGGGACTAAAGCCACCAATGGCAATCATTACAAGGTCACTATAGCTACGTTCGTCGAGTTGGACACGGGGTAAAACATCTGCTTGGGCAAGAAATTCTGCTTTTTCCTGTGCTGTAGCAATGCGATTGATTAAATGACCACCATGAGGGGCTATGCCATCGGTCGTATGACTCATATTAATTTAGGTTTATCCCATTGTTGCTCCAAGAAATGATCCTACCAATCTATGTGAACATTTTTAATCTAAATTAATTTAGTTACCAAATCAAATTAAAAACTGACAATTTTTATAGCAAAGTCTAGCCGCAGCAGCTGAAATTCTAGCGGGTTTGCGATTTGAAAAAAGTTTAATTCGTTGATTATTTCGGGAGGAACTGATGCGAGAATCTCTAATTTACCAAGATATTCTTGAGTAAGGATTGCAACGAAGATTACAGCGAGGGGAAGCGATCGCACTTTTTCGCATCCTAACACGACGCTTTGGAGAAATCCCCCCTGAATTAGCAGAAAAAATTCACACTTTATCAATTCCCCAATTAATAGCCTTGATCGATGCCCAAATAGACTTTTCCAGTTTAGATGATTTACTCAATTGCTTAAACCAACAAAGTTAGAAGACAGAGGCGCAGAAGGTAGAAGGTAAAAATTCCCCTTGTCCCCTTGTCTCCTTGTCCCTTTGTCCCTATTCCCCAGTCCCCCTCTCAATAACTCCCCCACCCAACACTATATCTCCGTCGTACCAAACCGCAGCTTGTCCGGGAGTAATGCTAAATTCGGGTTCATCAAACACTAATTTGACACGGGAATTTCCCAGGGGAATTACTGTTACAGGAGTTGCTGAAGAACGATAACGAATTTGTACTTCAGCACGAATCGGTGCAGATGGTTCAGCTATTGAAACCCAGTTAACTCTTTGTACAGTGCATTCTGTTTGATTTGCACTATCACGAGTACCAACAATTACACGATTTCTGACAGCATCTAAACCAATCACATACAAAGGTTCAGCCGCAGCAATTCCTAAACCTCGGCGCTGTCCAATTGTATAGTGATGAACACCATCATGCTGTCCTAAAACTTTGCCGGACTCGTCAACAATTTCTCCTTTTTGCGGTGTAATGTATTTATCCAAAAACGCCCGCATGGAACCATTGCTTTCAACCAAGCACAAATCCATACTTTCCGGCTTACTAGCAGTTTTTAAACTGTATTCTGCCGCAATTTTTCTGGTTTCTGTTTTCAGTTTGTCGCCCAAAGGAAAGATTGTAGCTGCCAACAATTCTTGGGGCAGGTCATACAAAAAGTATGATTGATCCTTACTTAAATCAACTGCCCGTCGCAACTGATAGCGACCTGTTTCCTGATTGTAAGTAATTCGGGCATAGTGACCAGTGGCAATTTTATTAATGCCCAATTTTTCTTGAGCATATTGCAGCATCGGGCCAAATTTTACCGTTTTGTTGCATTGAGAACAGGGTAGAGGGGTGATACCTTCGCTGTACCCTGCTACCAAAAAATCAACAATATAGGTTTGAAAAACTTCCCGGCTATCGACAATATGGTGAGGAATGCCCAGCTGTTCGCAAATGAAAGCAGCATCGACCATCCCCTCAGAACAACATTGACCTTTGCCTTTCATTAACCAAAGGGTCAACCCCGCTACTTCATATCCTTGATTACACAGCAGGGCTGCTGCAACAGAACTATCTACACCACCGGAGAGGCCAACTACTACTTTGTTCATAAGCATTCTAAGACTTTGCCCAATTTTTTCGGGGCTTTCTCTAAGGTAACATTCAAACAAAAATCTTTGTATTACGGATCGGGGGCTGGGGGCTGGGGGACTCCTGGGACTCCAGGGTAATGGTTATTTGGGATTCATCATTTTGGTTGTTAGTTAAAAGTTGAGTACTTCATGTTAGTGCAATTTAGCAAATTTATGAAAAAGTCTGAGAGTTAGGAATAAATGTTATATCCTCTAAGTTAAATTAATTATTAAGTTTAGGGCTAGTGCAACGCAGCAGAAATGATGGAACAGTTGAAAGAGGTAAAAAGCTAAACATAAAAGCCTTTTCCCTTCTGCCTTCTGCCTTCTGCCTTCTGCCTTCTTGGGCTAGGGTGTGGGAAACTAAAACAAGAGGAGTAAAAACGACTATGGCTAAAAATCGGAGACATCAATTTCGGGGAATTGGCAAGTTGCAGTTTTGGTCATTTGGTAAATTGAGATTGAGTAATTTTTCGGCGCTGCTATCTCTGTTACCTTTGTTGATTGGGGGATTGTTTACGGTATTTATCGAAGGAAAAGCCGAAGCAAGACATACAGCAAGATATTCTGAGGAATGCTGTGTCGTTGCTCAAAATTTTCCCCCAGAGTCAGTTAACCCAGTTTATCCCAATGCTGTAGAATCGGCACCATTTCCAGAGGGATTTTATGGTCAACTTTATCGAGTTTACGTACCTACTTATAGTGACGAACTTTTATTTCTTGTTCAACAAGAAGTAACACAATCTGCTTACCCAGCAGTTTACAGAGGGAGACGAGTTATTATAGTTACGCAGAGTGATTTGGCTAGGTCACGTAATTTTGTTAGACAATTACAGAGGAGAGGTATTACTGCTGAAATGGAGGTACTCAGCTCTAATCAAGCTCTGCGCGATCGCTATAATCGCTATAATATATTACCAGAAAATAACCGCTATATTGTCTTTGTGGGAATTACATCTAGACAGAATAGATATGCACTTTTAGATAGAGTGCTGTTATTAGAACCAGATGCTAGAGTGGAGCGAATTGGTAGCCGAACTGTGATTGTGGTCAGAAGATTAGAAAATCGTTCTGAAGCACTAACACTTGTTAATGAATTGCGGAGAAATGGTTTGTACGGTCGAATTTATGTGGCTCCAATTAGACAAATAGAACCAGAAATATCAGGTAATCAGAACCGTTTTTATGGAGTGGCAGGAGAACCAGAAATATCAGGTAATCAGAACCGTTTTGCTGGAGTGGCGCTAGAACCAGAAATATCAAATAATGTCGATCGTTTTACTCCAGTTCAAACCCAAAGAACTCGTATTACTGCTGTTCCTCAAACTTCTTATGAGTTGGTAATTCCTATTGAGCAAGATGAATTGGCTGCTATTGAAGCACAAGTGCGGCAAATGGCGATCGATTTGGGCAAGCAAAATGAAGTTCTCATCGAAGCTAATCCTAATAAATCCCTATTGATAATAGGGCCTTTTAATAATTTGGCAACGGTGCGACAATGGGAAGGTTATTTACGAGAGTATGGGGTTATGAATGCCATAATTAGATAATGGCAATTAAAGGTCACAAATCTAAACTTTGAGTCAATGAACAGGCGGGAAAAAATTCAGCAAATAGCTGTTACCGCAGACCAAATGCGGGAAATAGAAGGGCGCATCTTTGCAGCAGGAATGCCTGTTGCAGCTTTAATGGAAAAAGTGGCTGGGTCAATTTCTCAGCGCATTCAGTCGCTTTTTCCCTTATATTTAAAACCCACCCCCAGCCCCTCCCCGTATAACGGGGAGGGGAGAAGAGATTTTCCAGAATTTTCGGTGCGAATAGGTGTTTTAGTTGGGCCTGGGCATAATGGTGGTGATGCTTTGGTAGTAGCGCGGGAGTTGCATTTTCGCGGTTATCAAGTCAAGATTTATCGCCCTTTTTCTAAGTTAAAAGATTTGACAGCGCAACATGATTTATATGCTCAAAGTTTAGGGATATGTTATGTAGAAAATATTGCGGGTCTGCAAGATTGTGATTTAATTATTGATGGGTTATTTGGGTTTGGTTTAGAAAGAGAAATTAAAGATAATCTTGCAGAAGATATTAATCAATTAAATCAATGGTCTAAACCTGTGGTAAGTATTGATTTACCTTCAGGTTTACATACGGATACAGGAGAGGTTTTAGGAACAGCAATCAAAGCTACACATACTCTTTGTTTGGGTTTGTGGAAGTTAGGTTTATTGCAAGATCAAGCTTTAGAATATGTGGGTAAAGCGGACTTAATTGATTTTGATATTCCCTGGGCGGATGTGATGGCAATTTTGGGGGAAACGCCGCAAATTCAGCGAGTAACAACAGGATTTATTAAACAACATTTGCCGCTACCTCGTCCGGCAGTTACTCACAAGTATAAACAAGGGCATTTACTGTTAATTTGTGGTTCGCGGAGGTATGCTGGCGGGGCAATTTTAACTGGTTTAGGGGCGAGAGGAAGTGGTGTGGGAATGCTTTCGATCGCTGTTCCTGAATATTTGAAACCTTTGTTAGTTTCCCATTTGCCGGAAGCGTTAATTATTGGTTGTGAGGAAACGGAAAATGGGGCTATTTCTAGTTTACCAGAAACGGTGGATTTAGGTGGTTATGATGCGATCGCCTGTGGCCCCGGTATCACCACCGAAGCAACTACAATTGTAGAGGGAGTATTAGCTAACAATAAACCTGTAATTTTAGATGCTGATGGCTTAAATATTCTAGCACAATTGGGAACAATTTCCACTTTAAAAAAACGCCAAGAAATAACAGTTTTAACTCCTCACACTGGCGAATTTAAACGGTTATTTCCAGAAATTGAAAATGGGCAACAAAATCGATTTGAAGCAGTGAAAAAAGCAGCAGAATTAACTAAAGCAATTGTATTATTAAAAGGAGCAAGAACTGCTATAGGAAATGGGTCTGGTCAAGTTTGGATTATTCCTGAAAGTACGCCAGCTTTGGCGCGTGGTGGTAGTGGAGATGTGTTAACTGGATTAATTGGTGGACTGCTAGCGCAAGGGGTTGCTGCTAATATAAATTCATTGACAGAAAGAGTAGTAACGGCGGCTTGGTGGCACGCTCAAGCTGGTATTTTAGCAGCAAAGGAAAGGACAGAATTAGGTGTAGATGCGTTTACTTTGACACAATTTTTAAATGCAGTATTGTCAAATCATCTGTAATAAAGCCTGTTGTCACGACTTCAGTCGTACATTCGTCATAGAGAAGGACTAAAGTCCCTACAACGAACCAAGTTTGTTGTAGCGACTTCAGTCGTACATTCGTCATAGAGAAGGACTAAAGTCCTCACAACGAACCAAGTTTGTTGTAGCGACTTCAGTCGTACATTTAAACTTCTACAGGGGATTTTTTCGCAGGTGGTACATAATACTCGCCTTTTTCATTAACTCCAACTACGCCCAAAGATTCATTTCCTGTAATTAAACGAGCGCCACCTTTGCGGGTAAAATAATTCCAAGCCCACTGAATCATCACCACTAACTTATTATCAAATTCGATTAAATAATAGATATGCACAAACACCCAAGTTAGCCAAGCTAGAAAACCAGATAACTTAACAAAACCTAAATCTACTACAGCGTGATTACGACCAATAACCGCCAAACTCCCTACATCAACATAACGGAAGGGAAAAGCATTTTCACTACCTTTTAAGCGTTGTTGGATTAGTTTAGCAACATATTCTCCTTCCTTCATGGCAACAGGTGCAACTCCTGGTAAAGGTTGACCATCTTGATGGGAATAATTTGCCAAATCACCAATTACAAAAATATCAGGATAGCCTTTAACTGTTAAGTTTGGTTCAACAATAACTCTACCAACTCTATCTAATTCTACACCTGTGCTTTCTGCCAAAACTTTACCAACAGGAGAAGCTTTGACACCTGCTGCCCATAAAATTGTTTTAGCAGCAATTTGTGATTCTTTTTCACCTTGTTTCATAGTTACTAAATCGCCATTAATATTAGTAACTAAAGTTTTAGTTAATATAGTCACACCTAATTTGTTTAAAGACTTTTCCGCGTTAGCAGAAAGTTCTGGTTTATAGGGAGGCAAGATTCTATCCATGCCTTCCAAGAGATAGATTTTAGCTTCGGAGGTATCAATATTACGAAATTCTTTTCTTAAAGTAGCAAAGGCTAAATCTGCGATCGCACCAGCCAACTCTACACCAGTTGCCCCCCCACCCACAATCACAAAAGTTAACCAAGCACGGCGTTTTTCTAAATCAGTTTCCTTTTCCGCCGCTTCAAACGCCAAAAAAATTCGCCGCCGCATTTCTAAAGCATTTTCTACTGTTTTTAACCCCGGTGCGGCTGTTTCCCAATGCTCATTCCCAAAATAGTGATGCCTAACACCAGTAGCAATAATTAAAGTATCATAATCAACTTCACCACTATTTAAAAATAGCTTTTTTTGCTCTGGGTCAATATCCAGCATTTCCGCTAACAAAACTTGCGTATTTTTGTTATCACTTAATACAGCCCGAAGCGGAGAAGAAATATCAGCCGGGGATAAAGTTCCGGTAGCTACTTGATACAAAAGTGGCTGAAATAAATGAAAATTTCGTTTATCAACTAATGTCACTTTTACAGGAGCGCGACCTAAAGCTTTTGCCGCATATAACCCGCCAAAGCCACCACCGACAATTACTACACGATGAAGAGATTGATTAGTTACTGCATCTATCATTAGAGTTATCCTCTTTGCTAAAATCTGCCAGTCGTATTTTAGGGAAACATTTCTTATATTAACTAAGCTTTCTTTTTAATGGGTAATCAGCAAAATATACGTAGTAAAAACTACAAAACGATTAGCTCCCCAACTTTTTGAAGAAGTCGGGGAGCTGGGCAACTAAAAACAATTAACTTATTTAATAGAATTAACTGCTGCTTGCGATTTAGATACAACACTAGGCGGCAAAGGAATATATCCTAAATCATCAGCCACATCCTGTCCTGTGGTTAATCCATAATTCAGGGCTTGCTTCAATGCTTTTGCCTTATTAGCATCTGGGTAAGTTTTGTAAGCCAAGATCCAAGAGTAAGTAACAATTGGATAGGAATTTCCTCCCGAAGGATCTGGGGCGAAGGCACGTAAGTTGGATGGTAATTGTATTGAAGCTAAAGCTGCTCTAGAATTCTCAAGAGTGGGTGCCACAAAATTTCCCGCTTTATTTTGTAATGAAGCATAAGGAATTTTGTTACTTCTAGCATAGCCATATTCGATGTAACCAATTGCTCCTGGAGTTTGTTTAATTTGAGCAGTTACACCTTCATTACCTTTAGCACCTTGTCCTGTAGGCCAAGATACAGATTTGCCTGACCCAACTTTACTTTTCCACGTAGGGCTAATGGCGCTTAAATGCTCAGTGAAAATTGCATTTGTACCGCTACCATCAGCACGGTAGACTACAGTAATAGGTGTCTTTGGTAACTTGACTCCAGGGTTATCTTTAGCAATTCTCGGATCGTCCCAACTCTTAATTTCACCCAAAAAAATCGCAGGTAATGTAGTCCGAGAGAGTTTTAGGGAATTAACACCAGGTAAGTTATAACCCACAACAACGCTACCTGCGGTTGCGGGGATTAACACTACGCCTCTGGAAACTTTTGCCATTTCCGCGTCAGTCATCGCCACATCACTGGCACCAAAGTCTACGGTTCCATTGATTAACTGTTGTACGCCAGCACCGCTAC
This sequence comes from [Phormidium] sp. LEGE 05292, assembly GCF_015207735.1. Taxonomy (GTDB): domain Bacteria; phylum Cyanobacteriota; class Cyanobacteriia; order Cyanobacteriales; family Aerosakkonemataceae; genus Floridanema. The sequence continues at coordinate 64,122 of NZ_JADEWG010000017.1, read as the reverse complement.
CAACAGATTGATAGCTGATTTGAGTACTGGGATTTTTTTTGTTGAAGTCTGAGAACCAACGCTGATATAGAGGGGCTGGGAAAGATGCACCAGCACCAGTGAGACGTGCTCCACCTTGAGCTAAAAGCAATGAAGAGTCTTTAGCAGTAGCACTTTGAGGACGGAGATGGTTGGTTGCGTTACTAGCAACGACAAAGGCTGAAAGACACAGGAAAACTAGCAGCTTTCTCCGCTTTAATTGAACTCTAACCGACATAGTTTAAAAATGTATAGGATGATGCTGTCGATACTCGACAGTAAGGTTAAGTGATAAAGCTCAGGTTAAGGAATGTGTTTTGAAATACTAAATCACACAAAACTTTACAATTTACTAATAAATAAATCAATCTTTAGCAGTATTTATTTTTGGGTAAACTAATGCCATTTCATGTACCGAGAAAAGGGAAAATGGTGCGTTACAGCTGTGCCTAACGCACCCTACTGGATCAGCCTGTGTTTCTCATTCCGGCTGCAATACCGTTAATTGTCAATAATGCACCTCGGAGTAATTCGCCGCGACTGTGACGGGAGTCGATTACACCAGTGAGACTTTGCGATTTGCTTTGACGCAGGCGTTTTAACAGGGAAACTTGTAAAAATCCCAGAGGTACAATGTTACCATTGCGGAGTTGTACCGATCGCTGCAAATCAGGATCGCCATCCAACAAACGTTTGTGATCGGTGATGTTTAAAACTAGATCGCGAGTCAAATGATACTCATCAGAGATTTGAGCAAACAACTTTTCAAATCTGGGTAAATCTTCTGGTGCAGACAATTCTTTCATGTAGTAATGAGCGATTTGTAAATCGACTTTCGATAAAGTCATTTCAACTTTAGAAATCACTACTTTGAAGAAAGGCCATTTGTAATAAAAGTAGCGTAACAACTTCAAATTTTCTTGGGGATTTTCCTGCAAAAATTGATTAAGTGCTGTTCCTACGCCATACCAAGCTGGTAATAAAAAGCGGCTTTGTGTCCAACTAAATACCCAAGGAATTGCTCTTAATGTGCTTAAATCTTTTTTTCCAGTTTTTCGTCTAGCGGGACGAGAACTAATTTGTAATTGGCTAATTTCTTCAATTGGTGTTACTTGCATGAAGAAATCAATAAAGTCTGGTTGTTCGTAAATCAAACTGCGATAGTGTTGGCGAGATTTGTCAGACAACTCTTCCATGATTTCGTTCCAAGGTTCAATATTATCGAACCCTGTTCTCAGCAAGCTGGCTTGAATTACTGCTGTGGTGACAGTTTCTAAATTGTACAAAGCTAATTCCGGCCAAGAATATTTAGAAGCTAAGACTTCGCCTTGTTCGGTAATTTTAATTCTGCCGTTGATTGTGTGTCCTGGTTGGGCTAAAATTGCTTCGTAGGAAGGGCCGCCACCACGTCCGACAGAACCGCCTCTACCGTGAAAAATGCGGAGGGAAACGCCATACTTACAAGCGATCGCTTCTAAGGCTTTTTGCGCTTTATGAATTTCCCAGTTACTACTTAAGAAACCGGAATCTTTGTTGCTATCAGAATAACCCAACATTACCTCTTGTAATGAGGAAGGTAAGGGACTGAAAGAAGTAACATTATTACTAACTTCATTTTTCTTTTCTATTTCATATTTCTGATAACCACCTGCCAGTAAAGCACGATAAAATGGCAATTCAAACAGAGTTTGCATGATGGAAGGAGCTTTTTTCAAATCTTCCACTGTTTCAAATAGTGGTACTATTTGCAGCGTTCCTTCACCTGTGGATGGATCGTAAAGTCCTGCTTCTTTGGCAAACAGTAAGACTTCTAACAAATCGCTGACATCATGGCTCATGCTGATAATATAAGTTTGGCAAATTTCTTCACCAAACTCTCGCTGCATTTGCCGCACCACGCGCAATGTTTCAATTGTTTCGCAAGTCTGTGGACTAAAGGGCAACTCGTTAGCAACTAAAGGTCTTCTAGTTTGCAGTTCCGAAACTAACCATTTAATCTTTTCGTCTTCAGCTAAATCATTATACTGACAAGGTAACACTTGCAGATAATCAACTATTTCGTTGATTGCCTCTGAGTGTCTGGTACTTTCTTGGCGGACATCTAAAGACGCTAAACAGAATCCGTAAACTTCTACTTGACAAATCAGTTGTTCTAAGTCGCGACAGATTAAACCTGTTTCTTGTAAGTTACGTTGAATTAATCGCAGTTGTGCTAAAAATTCTTCAGATGTTTTATAAATCGGTGTTTGCTGTTTTTGTTGTAGAGCTTCTAGTTGCAAAGCTTCACCTTTGTAGAGTCGCCAATTGCGATCGCGTGTATACTCCAATCGCTTTTTCACATAAGATAACTTTAACCGATATGGTTCTTGGCGATAGCGAATTGACAACTCTTCATAAACATCCGGCATTTGCAAACGGTTTTGTTCCAGAGATTCTAACAACTCTGGCAAAACATCACACCAGTGCAAAGACAAACTTAAACGATTAATTAATTTGTCTATTGAACCTATGTATTTTTCCAAAACCAAATGCCGCTGGTAACAAGATGTTTGCCAACTAACTGCGGGAGTAACAAAGGGGTTCCCATCTCTATCTGACCCTACCCAAGAACCAAACTTACAAAAATTAGGTTTTGGAGGGCGCAAATTTTGCCAGACACCTTTGAGGCTATTTTCTAATCTGTGATAAAGTTGAGGAATTGCTTCAAACAAAACTTCTTGGAAGTAGTGTAAAGCGTAATCTACTTCATCCAAAACCGAAGGTTTAAACTGATGTAATTCATCAGTTCGCCACCACAGACGAATTTCTTCCGTTAACTCTTCTTTGAGTAACTTACCTTCCCAAGAATTTTCTGCTTCTTCGAGCAGCGTACTTCCTTCTTCTAAATCATCAAGTTTTTGCAGAATCTTGGCAATGTGGCGTTGTTTATCTCTAATTGTATGCCGGACAATTTCTGTTGGGTGTGCAGTAAATACTAATCGGATGTCCAAATTATCAATTAATTTTTGGACAGCTTGGGGCGGCATATTCAACTTTCGCAAGTAAGGAAACAACCATTGAAAAGTTCCCTTTTCCTTACGTGACCAATTTGCTGCTTGCCAACTTTTTTCTAAAGAATCTGTTCCGGGAATACTTTCTTGAGATTCATCATCTAACTTAGTAAATGCTTGCAGTGCTGGATCGGGAACATCTTGCTTAAACGCCATGCGTAAAGCTTGTTGTTGCGCCCTTTGGTCATAGTGTTGTTCGACAATATTAATTAATTGGAAATACAGGGCAAAAGCACGCGCTGCACGGATGGCATCATTGATTTCTAAATTTTGAATGATCCGAAAAACTTCGTCTTCTTGAAGGTTATCACCAGTAGCTTGTCCTTCTGGGGAACATAACGATCGCAAGTAATTACACAAGTCTACAAGTTCTTGACCACATTCGGAGCAAAGAACGTATTCCCATAAGTCCTCTACGACTTTTAGGCGATGTCGCAAAAATAGGTCTGATGGGGAAGCGAGATGAACTGCCTGATCGGATTGGAGTGTCGGACTCATAGGTGTTGTTCTATCCAAGCTATAATAACCAAAAAATTTTACGAGGCTTATTAAGCTAGATTAGTGGAAAATTCAACCAATTTAGCCAGCCTTAGTAAAAGAAGGCTCCAAGGCAGAAGGTATAAGGCATTTATGTTCCGCTTTTTACCTTTGTTCAAATGAGCAGTTATTTTTACTGCGGTGTCCTCGAAAATATTTTCTACAATTGTGTTATTCTTTTAGGTTTGGGAATTCGCGTTACATATTTAGTAACTCGGTATGGGGAAATCTTAGAGATTTTTGCCCCCACTGCACAACTTTTAATTTCCTTCAGATTCAACTTTGGGAAATTGCAGTACTGGCAAGCGATCGCCGCGAAATACTTCTTCGCTTGCTTCCCCTACTGCTTGGAGAAACTTTAATGAAGCCTTTCCACATAATACACCCAGAAGTAAAGGGCCTGTAGCTAAACTAACAATTATTTCTACCGGAAAGGTTGCTTCTGGGATTTGGGATGTTCGTGTTTCTGGCTGATTGATGCTGTTAGAGTTCATAATGTACCTCGATAGTATAACCAAATAACTTCAGTGTTAATTATCCAGAATCCTGTTTTTGGACAAATTGTAAAATTGATTACTTTTTCGTAAGCAAGAGCAACTACTTGTTCATTAATTATTGTGAAACAGATTTGCCCAAACTGTTTAACACAAAGGTGTCAAAAAGAATAATTGGAACGTATAGCAAAAGACAGAAGGCTCCAATAGAGTTTTAAGTTTTGACTCAGATCTTGCCGCAATGGAGGTAGAACCTCCTAAGACCTCATTCCCAGGTTCAACCTGGGAACGAGAAAAGGGTGTGGGGTAATTGGTGGGGGCTTGTACTCCTAATGGTTTCGGGGCAGGGTGTACAAAAATACAATTTTTTCTTTCCCCCCCAAACCCTACACCCTGCACTCTACACCCTAGTTTTGGTCAATCATGATGTAGCAAACTCAAGGAAAAACGACATCAGAGGTGAAGTGAAGTCTCAACTGAGAAGTGCAAAAATCCTGATTGGATGATTGTATTTTAACCAGAGCAGGATATAATGCCACTCGTAATTTGATTTAGTAAGAACCAAGGTCGGCATTCAGAAAACTAGTGCATCGTAGCAAAATGATTGACAGTTGAACACAGGTAACAAGCTGAATATAGAAGCCTTCTTACCTTGGAGCAAATGCCTCCCTGCGGTCAGCAGGCTGCGCCAACTGCCCTCTAGCTTCTGCATTCCGGTACTAGTGTTAGTCCTCAGTTTCTTCCTCAGTCTTTATTTAGCGCCCTAATGTTGAACATAGAGCAACGCCAAATTACATCTGACCCAATCAACCTGACTCAGTGGGTTGAAAGAGAGCTAGTACTTGCGGGGATGCAGGTACGAGCCCGGGTGCGGGAGAATACTCTGCATATTCTCTGGGAAGGTCGAGATTGTCCTAACAGGCAAAAAGCAATAGAGCGAGTGACACAGGCTCTGCAAGCCATTGGACGAGAAAACCTGTTGAGTGGAGAACAACTGCCAATTAACCGGGTGTTTCTTTACGGTCGGGTGTTAGGTGAAAAAAAACCCAATTGGACAGAACAACTAGATATTCAGCAGTTAGTTCCCTCAAGAACAACCCATTCTGGAAAAGCGCCACAAGTTAAGAATAGTCAAGAGTTAGCGATGAAATCGGTGAGTGAGGGGACAGCTTCAGAAGAAATTGTTAGTTCTCAGGTGGTTGAGGTTGGTGATGATGAGTATTGGGAAAGTCAGGCGCGTCAAGGTAATGCAGATGCGATCGCTCATTATTTAAGCAAGCATCTGAGTCATTTGGGGGTGACGGTGAAAGTAATCACCAAAATCCTACCTGTGAAGACAAAAAGTAAACACCGAGAAAATCCGTTTAAAAGTAAAGATTTAGGTACGCCGAAGCAGCGGTTATGGGTATTCTGTGAAAGTGGTTACAGTCCCGATCCATCTTTGTTAGCTGCACCCGTTGCCCAACAATTACGAGAGTTAAATTTGGCGGGTTTCCAAGATGCGGTAATTCTCAGTCAGGTGACAGGGGAAGAGTCTCCTGATTGGATGTTGCGGGTAGATTTAACGCCGCCCGAAGAGATGCTGCGGGAGTGGGCACAGTGGGGGGATGAGGTGGCGATCGAACGCTTGCTGAACCGCCCGCAAGAGCATGGTATGGAAATTTCAGCGGTGATTAAGGAGTCAACGCTGCATCTTTCCTGCACTACACCGAATTGGGAAAGAATTAAGCAATTTCACCGGGGAAATTACAATGTGCGCCCGGATATTGTGCCAGATAAGCATAGGGCGATCGCAATTCTCACCCCAATTATAAGAACCTTGGCTCCCCAAGGGTTGAAAGCTGGAATTATTTATGGTCACGAACATTTAGACGAAACGCCAGTTTGGGTTGAATGGTTAGATTTACCAGGCAATAATCATCCTCAATTAGGTCAGTCTACTCGCTCCCTAGCGGCGAATGGCGATGAAGAAGCTTTGGAATTTTTATTAGGGCAATTATTAAATACAGATATTGATTGGCGGTTAGCAACAGGCGGGATTCGCATTCAAGTGCGGCGGCGGGAAGATTTGTTGTACGTCATGACTGATGCGCTAATTTGTCCGCTGCAACAGCAAGTAGGTTCGCCCGTTGTTCAGTTTATTAGTGAATTGCAAATTCCGGGCATTGCTGGGGTAAGAGTTTACGGTCGGCGGGCGGGGGAAAAACAACCGAGTTGGTCTTACGGCAGAGATTTTACGGCTCGTGGGGTTGTGGTTCCAGAGAGTACCCCAGAATTCGCCACTAGCGAACATTATGTAACAGAAAAAATTGACTCGGACTCGGAAGAAATTGTTTTTACAAGTGAGATTCCCGATACAGAAGATTTACCTCCTGGTTGGCTAGAAACGCAATTCGAGAAACTTCAGGAGAGAGTTGGTAAATTTGGACAGTCTTGCTATGCGACTTTAACGCGATCGCAAATTTGCACCCCCAGCGAAACAACCCAAAATTTCTTAGCTTTACCAGGAAATGCCAATTACAGCGGCGCAAAAGTAGCTTTGGTATGGGGAGCTTTGGGAATTATGTTGGCTTTAAGTACAGACTTAATTGTTGGTAGTGTACTGAAAATGGCCGACAGTCCCCAACAAAATTCCCCGGTGTTGAATGATGCCGCTTTTCGGGAAAAATATGAAAATGAAAATCTAACACCAGAAAAACCAGCAGCAGCCAACACAGAATTAGTCCAGGAAAATACCACCAAAAAAAGAAGATCTCGTCAGCGCAAACGCCGCCAACCAGAAAATATTTTTGATACTACTGGATTTACAAAACCAGGAGATACAGAAGTAAAGGTAGACCCCACAGGGGAAAATGCTACCTTAAATGTTAAACATTCAGATTTACCCAGTTTTGACAATACTCAATTCGATGAAAAACTGGCAATCTACAAAAAACAAATAGAAAAACAAGGCCCTCCTGATGTATTAATTGTCGGTAGTTCTCGTGCTATGCGTGGGATCGATCCGGCAATTTTGCAAAAAGCTTTAGCAGAGCAAGGTTACGGCAAAGTTCAAATTTTCAACTTCGGAATAAATGGTGGAACCGCTCAAATTGCTGACTTATTAATTCGCCGCGTTCTTACCCCAGAAGAAATGCCTAAATTGATTATTTGGGCAGACGGCGCAAGGGCTATGAATAGCGGTAGATTTGATTTAACTTATAGTAAACTGACTACATCTCCAGGTTACAAAGGAGTTGAAGCAGGGACATTTCATAAACTAGAACAACCAGAAGATTTAGCTAATCAAACTCCAAAAAATCAAGAAGCCCCAACAATTGTTGCCGAATTATCAGAAAATATGGGGGAAATAAAAGCCCAAGATGTAGATAATTTGTTAAATCAAAAATTGGGCGAGATATCGGCAAGTTATGAAGAACGCGATCGCTTAAATACAAAATTACGCGATTGGTTTGCGAATAGTTTTGGAGAACCAGAAAAACCGGGTCAAGTGCGATTGAGCAATGAAGAAATAGAGGAACGTCCTTTTAATTGGGATGGTTTTTTACCCATTTCTCTCCGCTTTAATCCCGATACCTACTACGAAAACCACGCCAAAGTCAAAGGAGATTATGATACAGACTACAAAGATTTCTATTTAGGAGGGCCACAAAACGCCGCCTTGGAATCTTTAGTTCAGTATACTCAATCTCTGCAAATTCCTCTGGTTTTCATCAATTTGCCCCTGACCAAAGAATACTTAGATTCTCACAGGCGACAATACGAAAAAGAATTTGAAATTTATATGTTGCGCCTTTCCTTAAGAAAAGGATTTGTGTTCCGTAATTGGAATCAATTATGGCCTAACAAAAATGAATACTTTTCCGATCCCAGTCACCTAAACCGCTATGGCGCTGCTGCTGTAGCTCAAAGACTAGCTCTAGATCCCTTAATTCCTTGGCCCAAGGAGCAGGGGAGCAAGGGAGCAGAGGCGCAGGGGAGCAGAGGGGAAAAGTAAATATTAGCTCCTTATACTTATTCTTCCTTTCTGACTTCTGCCTTTCCCAGTGCCCAATCCCTAGTACCCAGTCCCTAACTATCAACTAGAGAGAATGACTTTTGTTTCCCTTTTATACGGTGTATTCCTGTTAGCTGTCCTAGCAATTTACTGGCTAATTCAAAGTCAGTGGTTGCGGTTATGGATACTTTTGTTAGCTAGCGTAATCTTTTATGGTTCTATCCAAATTTATTACATTCCTTTACTTTTTGCGCTGACATTTTTTAACTTTCGCTTGGGATTAATCTTAGGTAAACGTTCCTTATTAAGGTTAAATTCCAAAGATTGGCGATTGTCTAATCAAGAATGGCAAAAAGTACAAGAAAATTGGGATAAGAAACGCTTGCGCTTTTTATGGTTAGGAATTTTCTTGAATGTTTTCTTATTGTTTGGCTTCAAGTATGTACCATTTTTCCTAAATTCGATCGCTTCCCTATTTAACTTACCAGTAATTAAAGAACAAGCAACTTGGCTGAACCTGCAACTAATTGCACCCTTGGGAATTTCCTTTTTCTGTTTTGAATGTATCTCTTATCTAATAGATGTTTATCGCGGTGCACCAGCTACCGGAAATTTCCTCAAATTTTCTACCTACAAACTGTTTTTTCCTAAACTAATTTCTGGGCCGATTACCCGTTATCATCACTTAGCAGCACAATTAAATACTCTACGATTTCCCAGTACCAATCAAATAGTAGAAGGACTTTGGTTAATAGCTTGTGGAGCAGTCAAAAAAGCCTTAATAGCAGATAGAATCGGCATATTAGTTGGGGTCAGCTTTGATAATTTAGAACGGGCTGGTAGCGGGGATTTGTGGTTAGCAACCTTTGCTTATGGATTACAACTGTATCTTGATTTTAGTGGCTACGTTGATATTGCCTTGGGTACAGCTTTGTTACTGGGATTAAACTTACCACAAAACTTCGATTTCCCCTATTTTACTACTAGCATTGCTGAATTTTGGCGACGCTGGCACATTACACTAGGAGATTGGTTGCGGAATTATCTTTACTTTCCCCTTGGAGGTTCTCGACAAGGTTTGGGACGCACCTGTTTTAACTTATTAGTTGTCATGTTAATCGCTGGAATTTGGCATGGTGCAGCTTGGGGTTTTGTCGCTTGGGGCGCATATCACGGCATTGCTTTAGTAATTCACCGCTTAACAGAAACCCTATCTGATAATGTTTCAATCCTGAAAAAATGGTGGCAAACTATTCCCGGTATAGTCCTAGCTTGGGCGATTACTCAATTAATGGTATTTACTTCTTGGATCTTTTTCCGCTTACCTAATTTACAAGATTCTACTTGGGTATTTACTCATTTGTGGGGACACCAAGCTGATGTTCAGTTTGCCCAAAAGGTATACTTAGAAGCGATCGGACTTCAAAGAGAAGAAATCACATTATTACTTTGGGCAATAGTCGGCATCATGGGATTAATTTTTGCCCTGCATCGCCGTTTAAAGCTACAACTAAATTGGCCGATCAAAATTATGTTAGTACCCTTGAGTTTGTATGCAGTTTGGATGCTAGCCCCCAAACAAGGTTTGCCTTATATCTACTTTGACTTCTAAAGAGGGAATTGGGTAATAGGGATTGGGTACTTGGACTCCTCATAAATCAGGTATTCCCCGAATAAAAAGTTTACTTATCACCTTATGCACGAGAAACCAAATCTAAAAATTACCTAATCCCCAGTCCCCAGTCCCCAGTCCTCAGTCCCTAACCCCTATAAGTACGAGAGAACCTAAAGTTGTTAGCATTTGAATGCTGAGGCGAAAATCCTGATTCAGTACTCAGCATTTCTAACTGAAAATGGTATATACACGCCCTTTAGCTCGTTTGATTGAACAATTACAACGTTTACCAGGAGTTGGCCCAAAAACGGCGCAACGCTTGGCTTTACATATTTTGAAACGTTCCGAAGATGAAGTCCAAGCACTTGCCCAAGCTTTAATAGAAGCCAAACAGCAAGTTGGTTTATGTTCCGTTTGTTTTCACTTATCAGCTGAACCAGTTTGCGAAATTTGCCGCAACCCAAATCGTGATAGCAATACTTTTTGTGTAGTCGCCGACTCTCGCGATGTCATTGCTTTAGAAAAAACGCGAGAATTTAGCGGAAAATATCACGTTTTAGGCGGTGTAATTTCCCCAATGGATGGTATTGGCCCCGAACAATTAAATGTTTCTCCATTAGTGAAAAGAGTAAGCCAACAAAAGCCAAAAGAAGTAATTTTAGCAATTACTCCTAGCGTAGAAGGTGAAACAACTACTCTTTATGTAGGTCAATTATTAAAACCTTTTACCAAAGTAACGCGGATTGCTTTTGGTTTGCCAGTAGGTGGAGATTTAGAATATGCAGATGAAATAACATTAGCCCGTGCTTTGGAGGGCAGAAGAGAAATAGATTAGAAATATTAGTAATGGGCAATTTGGGTATTTTTGAGATTTTCTTAAATCTTCAAATCCCATTACTTGTTAATCCTCTTTTTGTTGAGAGTGTTCCATCCGAAATACAGTGGAATATAAGTTAGCCAAAATTTGCTTACCTTGCAAAGTTACGTCGAGAAATTCTAAAGCAGGTTCAATAAAAGGATAAACTACTCCCCAATAAAATTTGGGATAGTTTTTCCGTAAATCATTGGGATTTTTATAACCCAAAGTTTTATTCATTCCGGTTTCTTCAAATTCATAAAACAAAGCACTGATTTTTTGTAAATAGCGGGGGTCACTTAATTGACCAATTAAATCCCCTGCACGAACTAATCCAGGATATTCTTTTGTATCTTGATGGTCTTCATCTTTTGGTACGGGAAAACGAGTTAGTTCAATGTTTTTTTTGATGATGTTGGCATTAATAATTTTGTGTCCACCAAAACGTTCTTGGATAAATAATTTTCCTCGGTCTACGTGATAGTTATTGAGACTTGCGTCAGTACAACCAAATGGTAATGTAATCATCACATCATCTATGCCTGTGGCATATTTTCTTTCTGATGGTTTGTCAGTTCGGCACACACCTTTAACAAATCCAATATCGTGACATAAAAGAGAAATGATGCAATGCAACCAATCTTCACAACTTACTCCACCTTCACGGATATGCTTACCCCAAAGAATTTCCTGCCCTACTAAGGTGACATAGATTGTGTGTTCCACGTTATGATACAAAGCATCGCTGTTGGCAATATTTTCTAGCGCCATGTTAGCTGCCCAGCCGATAATATCGGCGTAGTCAGGGTTCAAACCTCCGTAATTGCGACGGTAGCCAGCTTGTAAGTTTTCTACGAAACCATCGATCATGTATTTTGTAGGATTGTACATAGTTTCCCCCCGGAAATGTTTTGCATTGGCTGCTTTATTAGTATTTTGATAGACTATCCCTGGAAAAAGTGCCAGATTATTATCTGTTTTGTCTTAGGACTCAAAATAAACCATTATTGGGCTTTAATAGTAGTTATAGCAATATTTTAAGAGACATCAAACCAGGAAAGTCCATATCTAAAAAATTTCAGAATATATTTAATTTTTAACTGTTCAGGAAAAGTCTGTACATTTAAATTACTTGAGTGGGAATTATTCAGGAAAACTCTGTAAAACTCAGTAATTTAATATTAATGGACAATTATTATAAATTTTTGTTATACTAATCCTGATTGCTCAGGGTGATGTTAGATTATATAGTTTTAACTAGGCAGCAGCAATAGGAACTTAAGTTAGTTGTATGGAAGTTGAGCAAGCTTTGGAATTTGTTGATAAGTTAGTCTATGATGATGCAGGAAAGTATTTGAATGATTTGGAAAGAAAGGTATTTATTGGTTCTTGGTCAGGACTAACTTATGACAAGATTCATCCTGAAAATCCTGAATATGTGGAAAAGGATGTTGCATATAGGTTATGGAGAAAGTTATCTCAAGTATTAGGTGAAGAAGTAAAGAAAAAAACTTTGCAAGGTGCAATAACTAGAGCATTTAAAGCAAAAAATTCTCAGTTAGAACTAACTGGATCAAGTTTAGAAAATAAGTTTTTTTTGCCAAGTATAGGTGCAGCTAAGACTTTTTTTATTAGTTACCATCATCAGCAACCTGATGCTAATTTAGCAACGGAGTTAGAGCGATCGATCGCACAATTAGGCGGACAATCATACAAGTTTCCTCTCAGTTTTCACAATGCGGTAGAAGTAAATTCTAATTCTTATCAAGCTGAGGCAGATTGGTTTGCTGATATTAATCATAAGTTGCAACAATCCGATTATTTTCTGCTATTGTTATCTCCCGAATCTGCTGTAAGTGAAATGGTGATAGAAATTTTGCGGCGGGTGCGGGAGTTGCGCGATCGCCAGCGAAATCATCAGCTAACATTATTAACTATTCGGGTAAAGTGCCCAGCTAATACTATTTTAAATCATGATTTACGTGGCTATTTAGCCGAAGTCAGACAACGCGAGTGGAATTCTCCTAGTGATACGCCTTATTTACTGGAAGAAATCAATAGTTTATTATCAGGAAAAGTAGTCAAATGGGAGAACTCTAAACCCCCATCTACTTACAAAGTTACGCCTGGAATTCCTTTACCAGTAGCAGAACCAGAAATACCCAGCGGACAAGTGCGCCTAGCTTCAGCTTTTTATGTCGAAAGAGTTCCTTGTGAAAATCAGTGTTATTCAGCTATTTCTCAACCTGGGGCGTTAATTCGGATTAAAGCACCCAGACAAATGGGCAAAACATCTTTAATGGCGAGGCTTTTGTATCATGCAGAAGAAAAATTAAGTTACCGTACAGTTCCCTTGAGTTTTCAGTTAGCAGATACAGAAATTTTTACGGATTTAAATCAACTCTTAAGATGGTTTTGTGCGATAATTTCGCGCAAATTAGGTTTAGCTTCTCAGCTAGATAAGTTCTGGACAGATACTTATGGTAGTAAGGATAATTGCACAATTTATTTTGAAGATTATTTGTTACCAGCAGCTAATAGTGCCTTAGTTTTAGGTTTGGATGAAGTCGATCGCATTTTCCAATACCCAAAAATTGCTGATGATTTTTTTGGGTTACTACGTGCTTGGTTTGAGGAAGCTGGGTATGGCAGTGGTGATAGCAATCTTTGGGGAAAATTGCGTTTAGTAGTAGTACATTCCACTGAAGTTTATATACCTTTAAACGTTAACCAATCCCCGTTTAATGTCGGCTTGCCCATTGAATTGCCGGAGTTTAATTTTAATCAGATACAGGTTTTAATCGATCGACATCAATTAAATTGGCAGACCAATAAGATTGAGCAATTAATGACTTTAGTAGGAGGGCATCCTTATTTAATTAGATTAGCACTTTATCGAATTTCTCAAAACGAAATTACCTTAGAAAAACTCTTAGAAACTGCACCTACAGAGGCGGGTCTTTATAATGACCATTTGCGAAGACATTTATGGAGTTTGCAACAGCATCCAGAATTGGCAGATGCTTTTGCTCAAGTAGTGACGGCGGACACACCCATAGAATTGGAATCTGTGCCAGCATTTAAATTACATAGTATGGGCTTGGTAAAATTTCAGGGAAATCAAGTAATTCCGAGATTTAATTTATACAAACTTTATTTTCGCGACCGCTTATGAACAAGCAATTAAGTATCGATCGATAGTAAACAAAACAGCAAAATTTTCTTGCCTTTTGCCTTCTTACACTAGCGGTGTTCTCTACTCATTAATAAATAATAATGATTACAACACAAAATTCGACTTTCACTTATAAAGTGGGCGGACATTTACCTTTAGATGCACCCAGTTATGTTGTACGACAAGCCGATCGAGAACTTTATGAAGGTTTAAAAGCTGGCGATTTCTGTTATGTTTTGAATTCCCGACAGATGGGTAAAACTAGCTTGAGAGTGCGAACAATGCACAAATTACAAGCAAAAGGTTTCGCCTGTGCAGCAATTGATTTAAATAAAATTGGTAGTCAAGATATTACGCCGGATCAATGGTATGCGGGAATCATGCGGCGGCTATTAACCAGCTTTCAATTAGTAGAAAAAATTAATTTACAAAGTTGGTTGCGCGATCGTGCTTTTCTCACACCTGTCCACCGATTAAGCGAATTCATAGAACAAGTACTTCTAGAATCAGTTAATCAAAAAATTGTTATTTTTATTGATGAAATTGATAGCGTTCTTAACCTCAACTTTCCCACAGATAATTTTTTTGCTTATATTCGTTCTTGTAATGAACCAGACAACCGAATTACTTTTGCTTTACTTGGAGTAGCCACGCCATCGGATTTAATTCAAGACAAAAAAACGACACCTTTTAATATTGGGCGTGCGATTGAATTACATGGCTTTCAATTAGGAGAAATTGGGCCTTTAGCTGAAGGTTTAGCAAATAAAGTGCATCATTCCCAAGCTATATTAAAAGCTGTATTGGATTGGACGGGAGGACAACCATTTCTCACGCAAAAACTGTGTAATTTAATTCATTGTTGGGAAGCTGATATTCCCGCGAATGAAGAAGAAGAGTTTGTCCAACAGTTGGTGCGATCGCGTTTAATTGAAAATTGGGAAGCCGGGGATGAACCACCGCATTTAAGAACGATTAGAGATCGGTTATTGACAATTAGTAAAAGGTCGCGATCGCTATTAAATATTTATCAAAAAGTGTTGCGGGAAGAAGAAGTTATAGCCGATGAAAGTACAGAACAAATAGAATTACGTCTTTCTGGTCTAGTAGTTAAACACCAGGGAAAATTAAAAATTTGTAACCGCATTTATGCAGAGATATTTCACCATATCTGGGTTGGCAAAGCTTTAGCTGAATTACAAGCAGATTTTATCCAAGTTGTTGAAGCTCAAGAGCAAAAATTACTTTCTATGTTAGATGCAATGGAAGGTAAAGCTTTTGAATTTATTCTAAAAGAAATCCTCGGTTCAATCACCAAAAAATTAGGTGAATTAATGAATGCTGAATGCACCAGAATTTTTTTCATTGATGAAGAGAACCAAGAACTTTGGTCAATTACTGCTACAGATAGGTATAGCCAGCAACCAGAATTAGAAATTAATGTTAATCAACAAACTGAAAGTATAGTTAGTAACTTTAAAAAACTGATTAATCAGCCATTTAAATTTGGCGAGGAAAACATTAATATTTTTCCAGATTTAAGTAAAGAAAAAACTTACTATCCCATATACAATAGGCTAGTCATACCACTATTTAATGAACATAAAGATGTAGTTACAGTTGTTCAATTAATTAATAAGCTTAAAGCACATAATAATCCGTGCGCTTCGTTATCAGAAAGAATCGATCGCCAAGGTTTTACTGAAATAGATGAAAAACAATTTGCAGAATATGCACCAAAAATTCGCCAAATTTTGCAAAAGTGCCAATTGTTTTATAAACAAACCCAAAAAGTCCAAGCATTAAAGGCTTTAACAGAAGCTACAGTATCTCTTTCGCAAAGTAGTTTAGACTCAGAAGCTACTTTAACTAGAGTTATGGAAGAGGCAAAAAAGTTGATGAATGCCGATCGCAGCACCCTCTGGCTTTTAGATCAAGAAAAAAATGAACTTTGGACAAAAATTCCCTTTGAAAATGGCGAAATTAAAGAAATTAGAGTGCAGGTTGGACAAGGTTTTGCTGGTAAAGTTGCTCAAACAGCCAAACCTTTAAATATCCCTTTCGATCTTTACAAACACCCCGATTCTGCAACCGCTAAAAACACAGATGAAAAAACTGGATATCGGACTTGTAGTTTACTATGTATGCCAGTTTTTAGCCCAGATGGAGAATTACTTGGTGTTACCCAATTAATTAACAAAAAAAGACTGGGTGAGTTCCCTAAATATAACCCAAATGATTGGCCTCAAGCACCAGAATGTTTTCAAGCTAGTTTCGATTCTCAAGATCAAAAATCGATGAAAACATTTAACGAGCAAGCTGGTGTAGCATTGCATAATGCGAAGAAATTTGAGGCGTTAAAAGAAGAGTTAAAAAATCAGCCGAATAACGTGGTGACGCAAGCTTTAGCTGTACTCACTAGCGTTATGGATATTCAAGGTTGTGATGAAATTATTGATTCCATTTTACGCAGAATTACCTTAAAAATGGGGAGGTCATTAAATGCCGATCGCACTAGCATCTTTTTATTAGATGAAGAAAAGAATGAATTTTGGTCAATTGTTGCTGAATCAGATAGTGACGAATTTCTGGAAATTCGCATTCCCACGAATAAAGGTATTCTTGGTGAAGTAGCAGCCCATAAAAAAGTAATTAATATTCCCTTCGATTTTTATGACGATCCTCGATCGACTACAGCCAAAGAACAAGATAAAAAGAACAATTATCGTACTTATACAATGTTAACTTATCCGCTGTTAAATGAGCAGGGAAATTTAGTGGCAGTAGTGCAATTACTTAATAAATTAAAGTCGGGAATTGCTAAAAGTAAGCCTTTAGCAGAAAAGATTGATCGACAAGGCTTTAATACTGCTGATGAACAACGATTGCTTAAAGATGCTCAAGAAATCAAAATAGTTTTAGAAAGTTTCCGTTCCTATCATAAAACAGCGCGGGGACAACGAGTAGCGGCGGCTTTAATTGCTGCTACACGCACTGTTAGTAACGGTAGCATGGAGATTAAAGAAATTCTGCAAAGGGTAATGGAAGAAGCGAAAAAACTGACTAATGCCGATCGCAGTACCCTCTGGTTATTAGATAATGATGAACGAGAATTATGGACAGAAATCCTCTTTGAAGATGGTTCCTTTAAAGAAATCAAAATTAAAGTGGGACAAGGTTACGCAGGCAAAGTTGCCCAAACCAAAAAACTAATAAATATTCCCTTTGATTTGTACAATCACCCAGACTCAGAAACCGCTCGAAAAACCGATCAACAAACAGGTTATCGTACTTGCAGTTTACTATGTATGCCAGTATTTAACCCTGATGGTGATTTGATTGCTGTCAGCCAATTAATTAACAAAAGAAAAACCGGAGATTTTTCGGAATTCTCACTAGCTTACGATCTAGAAGTACCAAATCAATTTCAAACGAGTTTTGATGAAAGTGATGAAAAATATATGCAAATTTTCAATAATCAAGTGGGAGTAACCCTGCAAAATTCTAAGCTTTTGGAAAAATTGAAAGGTTATTTAGCAGAAAACCATCAATAAAGTGGTTTTAGCGTACTTGTGAAAGATCTAATGAAGAGGTAAGCTCAAGTACATTTTGATAAAATAAGCTCTGTTAAAATATAGCGATCGCGAGCGTTTGGAAAACCTGCTGAATCGTTTTTAGATTGCCATCAACTCTGTCGTATTACTTAATTACATCAATGGGTAAGCCAAACCGTATTTTAATTTTATTCGCTCATCCTGCACTAGAAAAGTCACGCATCAATCGCCAATTGATTAAAGCCGTTCGTGGAATGGACTACATTACAATTCGCGATCTTTATGAGCAATATCCCAACTTTCATATTAACGTGAAGCTTGAGCAAGAACTTTTGCTGGCTCATGATATCATTGTTTTTCAACATCCTTTTTACTGGTATAGCAGCCCTGCGATCCTCAAGGAATGGCAAGATTTAGTGCTTGAACATGACTTTGCTTACGGTAACAATGGCACTGCCTTGCATGGGAAAAAGTTTCTTTCTGCCATTACTACCGGGGGTAGTGAAGAGGCTTACTGCCGACAGGGACATAATTACTTCACCATACGCGAACTTTTGGCTCCCTTTGAGCAAACAGCACGACTTTGTGGGATGGAATATTTGCCACCCTTTGTGATTCATGGAACCCATCAACTCCGGGAAGCGCATCAACTTGCCCGATATGTTGATCACTACCGAAGTGCGATCGCCATGTTCCGCGACAACATGATTGAATGGGAGCAACTACTACAACACAAACATCTCAATCATTACCTTGAGCAAGTAATTAACAAACTGGAGTCACCTCTCCATGTCCAATGAAAACTTTTTCTTTCAAGCTTTTGTCTACCTGGCGGCTGCCGTCATTACAGTGCCAATTTCTAAACGGCTGGGACTGGGTTCTGTCTTGGGATATCTGATTGCTGGAGTCGTAATCGGGCCATTTGGACTGCGCTTAGTAGGGCAAGAAGGTGAGGAAGTCATGCACTTCGCTGAGTTTGGCGTAGTGATGATGTTATTCCTGGTAGGCTTGCAACTTCAGCCGGAGTTGCTGTGGCGGATGCGAGTTCCGATCTTAGGATTAGGCGGGTTGCAGATGATTGCCAACGTTGTCTTGCTGTCAGGGTTAGGCATGATGCTGGGACTATCGTGGCAACCTGCACTGGCGATCGGACTAATCCTACCCCTCTCTTCAACTGCGATCGGTGTGCAAACCCTGACTGAACGGGGACTCATGAAAACAGAAGGAGGACAATCTGCCTTTTCCATCCTCCTATTTCAAGCAGTTGCCGTGATTCCAATTTTGGCATTGTTGCCCCTGCTGAGTACCAATCCAGTCGCAGCTGTGAGCCACACTGCAACATCCAGCAACACCTTAGCAGGTTGGCAACAAACGCTGCTGGTTATGAGTACGGTGGGTGGTATTGTCGTGGGTGGACGATTCTTGATGCGTCCTGTATTTCGCTTTATTGCGATAACTCGCCTGCGGGAGATTTTTACAGCAACGGCACTCCTACTGGTTGTAGGAATCACCCTGGCAATGCAAGCAGTCGGCTTATCTCCAGCCTTGGGAACATTTGTCGCCGGAGTGGTGCTGGCGGAAAGCGAATATCGTCATGAGTTAATGAGCACGGTTGAACCGTTCCAAAGCTTGTTGTTGGGATTATTTTTTCTCTCGGTTGGAGCCAGCATTGATTTCAATTTAATTCTGGGGCAACCTTTGCTAATTTTCGGATTAATTATCGGAGTTTCTCTCCTGAAATCAGGGGTTTTGATCGGGCTAGGAAAGCTATTCAAATTGGATTGGAATCAAAGGATCTTGTTTGCCTTTGCTCTGGTACAAGGTGATGAATTTGCGTTTGTTTTGTTTTCTTTTGCGGCACAAAGTAAGGTACTTTCGGAGAATTTGGCAGGTAGCTTGATTGCTGTTGTTGCACTTTCTATGCTGCTATCGCCGCTGTTTATGATTGCTTACGATCGCCTAGTCGCCCCTCGTTTTATTTCACAATCTGATGAGCGAGAAGCCGATGAAATTGACGATAATGAAAACTCCGTGATTATCGCTGGATTTGGGCGATTTGGTCAAATTGTGGGAAGGTTGTTAATTGCTAATGGCTATCCGATTACTGTTTTAGAGCATAGACCAGCCCAAATCGATCTGTTGCGGCGCTTTGGCTGGAAGGTATTTTATGGGGATGCCTCGCGGATTGAATTGCTCTATGCAGCCGGGGCAGAACAAGCTAAACTCCTGGTTGTCGCGATCGATGATAGCGAGCAAATTCTGGAGATTGTCAAGTTAGCGCGAAAGCACTTTCCTCAGCTGAAGATTTTGGCAAGGGCGATCGATCGTAGCCATGCCTATGAGTTGATTCGCCTGAGAGTTGATGCTATCCAACGGGAAACCTTTGGCTCGGCGTTGGATATGGGCGTTGACGCATTAAAACTATTGGGAGTTCGCTCTTACAAAGCACATCGCGCCGCTCAAACTTTTAAACAGCATGATGAAGAAGCATTATCTGAAATGGCTTTTGTCAAAGACGATCACTCTGCTTTAATGGCACGCTCTCGTCAGTTAACAGAAATGTTAGAGCAAATTTTGCAGTCTGACGAACGAGAAGCTAACCATGAAGTCGATCGAGCTTGGGATATCTTAGCTCAACAAACAGAAACAAACTAATGTTCTAGGAGAACTTTTTATTCTTTTAATAAAAGTCAAACAATTTTAGATTTGGGATTTGGGATTTTAGATTTATAGCAAACGCCAGGGCGGTTAAGCCAGAATGAAGGGCTAGCACCCTTGTTTTTAAAGCTTTTCCCTTCTGCCTTCTGCTTTGTTACTGGCACTTCATTAATTAAGTTTACCGCTCCCCAGAAGTACGCTAAAACCGATATTTTACTGCGGAATTCGACTCATAATTCTTCTTTGACGTTCAGCAGCTTTATCATCATCTTCTGGTTCAGAATGAAGCGGAACTGCGGCAATGATATCGGAAAAATGATTAATATCTTGTTCAATTACTGCGACATTAAGCTCAGTATAATCAGAACTTGCCGGATCGGAACCAACTTCAGAGTCAAGAAAACCAGAATCATCAAAATTTGCTGCTGGTTTATTTGAATTTAATATCATTTTCTTGCCTCCATTTGAATGCACAAATACTAACAATACTGCTGAATAAAAGCAGTATAATCGTTAAAAAAAATACAGTAAGGAAAAGCTACACAACTGGGAAGAAATTACTCAGGTGTCACTCTGATAACATAACTTGATTATATAACTATCTTTAGGGAACTTCTCTGGTTTGGCGATCGCTAAAGTGGAGAAAATAATTAAATTAATAAAAATAAGTCTAGCAGCGTCCCATGACTGCCAGACTCAGGAAAATATTTATTTAACAAAGGCTACTATTTTAATTTTTGCTTAATAAAAGTCATAATTTGAGCCTGTTGTTTCTTCAAAGCTTCTACCTCAGCATTCAACTTAGCAATTTGCTGTTTCAAAGCTTGAATTTCCCCTGCACTGGCACCATCGCCAGCTGCGGCGGGTTTTGCTGTAGCGGCGGGTGCTGCTGTTGCAGCTGTAGTGGGTGCAGCAGCTACTCTCAGCTTCACCTTTTCCATTGAACTTTTTAAAGCCGCCATCAATTGCTTTTGATCGAAAGGCTTAACAAGAAACTCGACAAATTTAAAAGAAGCATCGGGAATTTTTGATGTTACTTCTTCCTTACGCCCTGACATTACTACTAAAGGAATCTTGCGGAGTTCGGGTTGTTTTTCCAACTCTTGATAAACATCCCAGCCACTCATTTTCGGCAAGATGAAATCTAACATAATCCAATTTGGGCGTTCCTTCTTGGCGAGATTGAGTCCTTCTACACCATCTTTGGCTTCTACAATCTCAAACTTACCCGCAGGTAACATATCTTTTACCGTTTTACGGATCACTCCGCTGTCATCAATAACTAAGATTTTGTTTGGCACGACCAATTCCTCTAATAGGGACTATATTACGCTTGACTGAAGTTGCCTCTTAATCATAATGCTAGTTTAGCCAAAGCTCTACAATGTGCATCATCCTCTTTATTAAGAGTTCTGTTAACCTCTATTAACATATAATTTTTCCACTTAATCATGCCTTCTGAACCTAACCCAACAGTTCTATCTAGTTTTGTCAATTCGCAAATGCGATCGGAAATTGAAGCAATGCCTCCTTGGTTAAGACAGCGAGGTATCGGCAAAGCCAGTGAAATTTCTACAGTACAACGAATCATTAAACAAAGACAGATTCATACTATTTGTGAAGAAGGGCGTTGTCCAAACCGAGGCGAGTGTTATTCGCAAAAAACCGCAACTTTCCTATTGATGGGGCCAACTTGTACCAGGGCTTGTGCCTTTTGCCAGGTGGACAAAGGACACGCACCTATGCCTGTTGACCCCCAGGAACCGCAAAAAGTTGCCGAGTCAGTGCAATTGTTGGGGTTGCGTTATGTGGTGCTGACTTCAGTTGCTAGAGATGATTTGCCCGATGGGGGTGCAGGTTGGTTCGTTGCAACAATGGAAGCGATTCGCCAACTCAACCCAATCACTCAAATTGAAGTTTTAACCCCTGATTTTTGGGGAGGACTCTTGGGACAAGGGGACAAGGAGGACAAGGGGACAAGGAGACAAGGGGACAAGGAGACAAGGGGACAAGGAGAAGATGAAAGTGTTGTAGATGAGGGGAACTTGGGAGGAAAAATATCACTGGAAGAGAAGCAATATCAGCGAGTTGCCACTGTAGTTAAGGCAAAACCTGCTTGTTACAACCACAATATTGAAACAGTGCGACGGTTGCAAAACCCAGTGCGTCGGGGGGCAAAATACGATCGCAGTCTCAACGTTCTCAGAATTGTCAAAAATCTTGACCCAAATATCCCGACGAAATCAGGTTTGATGTTGGGACATGGGGAAACTGAAGCGGAAATTATCGAAGCAATGAAAGATTTAAGGGAGGCGGGTTGCGATCGCATTACTCTCGGTCAATATCTCCGCCCTTCTTTAGAACACCTGCCAGTGCAGAAATATTGGACACCCGAAGAATTTGAGCGATTAGGTGCGATCGCTCATGAACTCGGCTTTTCCCACGTCCGTTCCGGCCCCTTGGTGCGGAGTTCCTACCACGCTGGGGAATAGGCAGAGGGGCAGAGGGGCAGAGGGGCAGAGGAGCAGAGGAGCAGAGGAGCAGAGGAGCAGGGGGGCAGAATGTAAAATATTCTGCTCCCCTTGTCCCCTTGTCCCCTTGTCCTCTTGTCCCCAGTCCCCTTTGTTAAGAGACGAAAAGATTTATATCGGTTTGTACCAAAGGGTGAGGTTCTTTGGTATTCCTTTATAAAAGTCTCATCTTTTAGGAGCTAAACTTTATGGCAACCCCAGCTACCAATCCGACTGGTGCTACTGTACCCAAAACTGGCAAACCACCTTACCCATTTCGTACAGGTTGGGCGCTGTTTCTGTTAGCAATCAACTTTTTAGTGGCTGCTTACTATTTCCATATCATTGAGTAATCTCGCTTTTTTGAACCCATAAATCGGATCGTTGATGCTGCTCAGAGCGTGCCTTTGAATAAACCTTGGGGACGAATGAGTAGCACGACGATCATCATTAAAAGTGCTACGCCTAATTTGTACTCGCTACCTAAGAAGGGAACGCTGAGTTCTTGGACTAAACCGATGATTAGGGCACCTGCGATCGCACCGTAAGGGTTGCCAATCCCGCCCAAAATTACTGAAGCAAACATCGGCAAAATCAAAAACCAACCCATGTTCGGGCGCACAGCCGTAATTAAACCATACATTCCCCCGCCCAAAGCCGTTAAACTCCCAGCAATTACCCAAGTCCAAATTACTACTCGGTCTACATTAATCCCTGTGACACGGGCTAAATCAACATTATCGGCAACTGCCCGCATTGCTTTGCCAATTTTGGTATTTTGCAACAGCAAATGTAATGCCACAATTGCTAAAATTGCCAAAATTACCACCAAGATGCGATAAAAAGCAATTCTGATGCCAAAAAGTTCAATTGCGGTAACTACAGGCAAAGCATAAGATTGATTGCCACCACCCCAAATAAAAATGATGCCATTGCGAAGAAATAAAGCTAATCCGATCGAGATGATAATTAGGGTAGTGGAAGTGGCACGGCGATCGCGCATTGGCGACCAAATGATTTTTTCTGACAATAACATTGCCGCCACTGTACCTACAGCACCTAACATCATCGACAGCCAAATATTTATCCCAGCAGCAGTATTCGCTAACCAAGTAAAATAAGCTCCCAGCGTCATAAAGTCGCCATGAGCAAAATTAGAAAGCCTCAAAATTCCGTAAGTTAGTGTTAACCCGACAGCTGCTAGGGCAATAACGCTACCTACAGCAATTCCATTGACAAATAATTGTGCAGTTTGTTGCAGATCCATAATTTAAAGTTAAATACGCTCAACACAAATTTGGCGAATGATTATTGATTGTGCCTGAAATTGGCTATTGCTTTGGCATCATCATCTC
The DNA here is from genome assembly GCF_015207735.1 of [Phormidium] sp. LEGE 05292. Taxonomy (GTDB): domain Bacteria; phylum Cyanobacteriota; class Cyanobacteriia; order Cyanobacteriales; family Aerosakkonemataceae; genus Floridanema. The sequence continues at coordinate 40,303 of NZ_JADEWG010000017.1, read as the reverse complement.
ACGAGTCAGGAAAATCTAAAAAAAAAGTTAATTTATGCCTTGTTCTCTTGACTCTCCACCTAAGAGGAGTCTTTATCATAAAAGAGTTAATTCCTGAAAGCAGAAAAAAGGGCTTTGGGAGGTTAAAAGATATGTTAATGCCAAAAAGATTGTTAATTGCTTTTGCTGTTGCAGGTGTTGGTGCTGCAACTTTAGCCACTACGCAGGTAACAAATGCTGGTTCACCCTCACCGAATAAACAAACAAATTATTCAGTTCCCGCCGTAGGTTGTCCCGGAATGGGAATGGGCGGCAAAATGGGAATAATGCACTCGATGAGAGTGGAAAACGAAGCAGATTTTCTCACCCAAATGATTCCCCATCATGAAGAAGCGATCGCAACAGCTAAACTATTAAAAGCGGGAACGAATCGCCCAGAAATGAAAAAATTTGCTGATGATATTATCCGAGTGCAAAGTGCAGAAATTCAGCAAATGCAACAATGGTTAAAACAGTGGTATCCGAATCAAAATACCAAAGTAACATATCATCCAATGATGCGAGATTTAACTAATCTCAAAGGTGATGATTTGGATCGAGCATTTTTAGAAGATATGCGATTCCATCACATGGGCGCAGTCATGATGTCTAATCAGCTATTAGGAAATAATTTGGCTAAACACAATGAAGTGAGTAAATTAGCCCAACAGATTAGTATTAGCCAACGTCAAGAAATCCATCAAATGCAAGCTTGGTTAATCGGTTGGTTTAATGCTGGTGGTATGGGTATGATGGGGCCAAGAAATGGTGGTGTTGGTGGACGCTGGATGTAAATTTCTTCACCCTTTTAAATCCCCCTGTTTAATATCATGTCCGGTTAATTAGTAATGTTTACTACTAATTTTCACCTCACCCCTTAATCCCCTCCCCGTCTACAGGGAGGGGAGACAAAGCTATACTTTTTTGTGTTTTAATATGTGTCTGACATAAGGGTTTCAATTGCTACTTTGCGGCTGAGTTAACTTCATTATTGATAGGTTTTTTTAGCTGCTGCACGGGAATCTCGATCGCAAACTCTGCCCCTTTTCCAGGAGATGAAATACATTTTAACTGGCCGCCGTGTTTGTCAACTACAATCTGATAGCTAATCGACAAACCCATTCCAGTACCTTTGCCCACTGGTTTTGTGGTAAAGAAAGGGTCGAAAAGTTTTGAACGTACTTCCTCAGTCATTCCCAGACCATTATCAGCAATTGCAATCTCTACATAGTTAGCATTAAGCTTGAGAGTGCGAATCCGAATTGTCGGACACTCAGCTGTTAGTCCTCGATCGACAGTTGAAAGTCCACTTTCTCTTGAGTATTCTAAAGCATCGATGGCATTAGCAATGATATTCATTAATACTTGGTTAAGTTGACCTGCATAACACTCAACCATAGGTAAATCGCCATACTCTTTTATCACCTGTATTCCAGGACGATCGGACTTAGGTTTCAACCTATTTTGCAAGAGCATTAGGGTACTATCAATCCCTTCGTGAATATCAACTGCCTTCATTTGCGCTTCATCTAAACGCGAAAAGTTCCGCAAAGATAGTACAATCAGACGAATGCGATCGGCACCCACTTTCATCGAAGAAAATAATTTAAGCAAGTCTTGTTTGAGAAATTCTAAATCAATTTCATCTATTTCAGCACTAATTTTATCTGTAGGATTGGGATACTCTTGTTGATAGAGATCCAATAGATTTAGTAAGGATTCGGTATATTCATTTGCATAAGTAAGATTGCCATAAATAAAGTTAACCGGATTATTAATTTCATGAGCAACACCAGCAACCAGCTGACCTAAACTAGACATTTTTTCTGCCTGAATTAGTTGTGTTTGAGTAGCTTGTAATTCCTTAATAGTTTGCTCTAAATTTGTTGTTTGTTCTCGCAAACAAGTATTTTTAGCTTCTAATTCTAGCGTTCTTTCTTTTACTTTATCTTCCAAACTTCGACTATAATCCTCTAATTGTTGGTTGGCTTGTTTGAGATTATTGCTAACTTTGATTAAATTTTCATAGAGACGTGCTTTATCAATGGAAATAGCAGCCTGAGAAGTCAGAATTCTTAAAACTTCAATCCGCTCAGTTGTAAAGGCACGACGGCTGAGATTATTTTCCAAATAAAGCAGTCCGATAAGTTTTCCTTGAGTCAGGATAGGCGTACACAAAATCGATTTTATTTCATTTTTAATGATGTACGGATCGGCAGTAAAAATTCCCTCAGTGTAGGCATCGTTTAAAACCACACTTTCCTGAGTTCTGACAACATAATTTATCAGAGAAATCGGCAGGCATTCACTATTCTCTACAGTAGTAGATAGCCCTAATCTAACTTCGTTAACTGTACCTGTAGCTTCTAACAAGATTTTGCCATCTTGATCGAGAAGTAAATATACAGTTTGAGCGCCCGCATTGTGCATAACTAACTTGATTAATTGCTGCAATAAACTTTCTAAAACAATTTCATTAGAGAGGGCTTGCGAAGCTTTAATTACAGCATAAAAATCCAATTTTGTAGAACTTTCTCCCGTCGTTGAACTTGTTGTTCCATTCGACTCAAATCGATAATTTTCTCTATCTAGTAACTGGGAAAAGAACTCTGGATACCTTGATTCTAAATCGCATATTTTTGCTTTAGCTCCCCAGCGATCGTATCCATAGTAGGCATCAGTTAGGTATATTTGAGCTACTTTTTCTCGATTCCGGTGAAAGTAAAACTCCGCTGCCAATTCAAAAGCTAGTGCTTCTTCCTGAAGATATCCTTGTTCCCTAGCGCCTTTAATAGCTCGATCGTAATATTCGGCTGCTGTGTCATTTTTTCCTAATAGTCGTGCTTTCTCTGCCTCAACTAACTCGTATTTGTGTAGATAATTTGTGGGAGAATTGTCTGCCCATTGCTGCATTTTTTTCTGATTCTCAGCAACTTTTTGCAAATATTCTTGACGTTCTTTGTTTGAGGCTGTGCGAGACAAAGCTAGGAGGGCAAGAGAAGCGTAAAAGTTATGCACGGGAATATAAACGCTACCGCTAGCAGCTGGTACATATTTTTCTGCCGCACAAGCATTTTCCCAGGATTCAGCATAAAGTTTAAATGAATAACATAGCAAAGCTTTTGCTAAATAAGCTGGGAAAAGTACCAACCCATTTTCAGATTCAATCAAAAGGGGAAGCATTGTTTCTTCGCTAAATTGTTTCCCAGAAAGAGCGATCGCATTATCCGATTCCCCTTGAAAATTCAAGACTACTTGCGCCCATATTTTGACTTGATTAAGTTGATATTCCTGCTTGTATTGCACTAACAAATCAATATATTGACTTTGCTTTTGAATTACAGAGTCTAGAGGTTCACCGCTCAAAAATAAATAACTGCAATAAAACCCTGCACAATGACAACCATATTCTATATCTCCGGTTGATAAACCAGTTTGAGAACCCTCAAGTAAACCTGCTAAAGCTGTTTTAATATGCTCCTTCCAATGAGTAATAAAAACATACAATGGTATAGAGACGATCGCAGTAACTTCTTTAGCATTAAATTGGTGTAAAAGTGTGCGAGCTAATTGACCATATCGATATCCAGAATCAAAATCTCCCAGCATTGCACAATGAAGCAAGCCATAAGTTCCATACCCATAAGTAGATAAAGGTGTATTCCCATATTTCAGGGACAAATTGACCATTTTAAAAGTTACTAGCGGATAAAGATTCGGTCTTACGGCAAAGGCAGCCGGACTGAGAGCTAATAATATCCGCATAGCTGCAAGGAGTTCATCATCTGTCATTTCTGGCAGAGAAGCTAATGCTTCAATTGATTTATTTCCTTGCCGCAATTTTGTCTTAATTAAACTAGCTAATACATTAAATTTATTCGGTTGAGAAGGCAGATTTATGCCTAATATTTTCAATGCTTTTAAGCTAGTTTCTAATGCGGGAACAGGTTGGTTTTGAGAAAAATAAAATTTGCTCTGAATTTCATATACTTTGACTTTTTCCAGCCGCTTTTGAGCATGATTCAGAATAGTATGAAAAATCTTTACTGCCTGTTGAGGATTAACTATATAACCAATTTCTAAAGATTCTAAATAAAGTTCGATCGTCAAATCGTACTGGTTTTCCCAATCCTTTTCTGTTAGTTGTTCTAAGCCAATACTTAAATACTTAAATGCTGCTTCATAGGCTGTTGCTGCTTTAGCTTTTTTTCCAGCTAAAAGGTTTAATTTAGCAAGATCTTTTCGTTCTGAGGGATTGTTGATTAGTTCCGCACTTATATTTAATTGGTTGACAATATCGAAAATATTTTCTAATAAGGCATGAGCTGATGTTTTCTGTAGTAACAATTTACCAATTTTTAGGTGAGTAGCTTTTTTTTGCTCTTCCGGTATGAGTGAATAAGCTGCTTGCTGAACTCTGTCATGCAAAAATTTGTAAGAAATGGGCGAGTGAAAAACGCCTTCCTGATTTCCCCAGTCGAGTATTCGCTCTTGGGTTTCTCTTTCTTGATCGTCAAATACTAAGGGAATTTTGTAAGCACTATTGAGAGGCAGAATCAAACCTGTCTGAAGTCCTTCCCATAAATCATCAGCAGTAGTTAACAAAGATTGCTGATTAACGATCGCCAGGACATCTAAGTTAAATTGGTTGCCAATACAAGCTGCTAATTTTAAGGCGTGCTGTGTTCTATCCGACAGTTTTTGGATATTTTTAGCTACCAGTTCGACAATATTGTAATCAATGATTCCCAAGGATTGTATTTGGGCAACATTCCAAAACCAGCGACCTTTAATAAAGTCGAATTTTAACAAATTTTCAGAATATAGCGTTTGCATTAATTGGGTCAAAAAGAAAGGGTTGCCGCCTGTTTTATGAAAAAGTAGAGATGCTAAAGAACTTATTTCTGATTTAAGTGGCTTTAATTTTTCTATTTCGTCCCACAGTTCAAAAGGTTTTCCAAATGATAGCGTGTCGGCTAATAATTGGCTGACGTTATTAATATCTAAAGGTTGAAGTATCAGTTGATTAACTGTCGCGCCATTTTCTTTGATTTTATCGATCGTCTGAATAGTAGGGTGAATTGGAGAAACTTCGTTATCTCGATAAGCTCCCATCATCAATAAATATTTACTCTCTGGATCAGTTACCCAGATTTTGATTAATTTCAAAGACGCTGGATCTGCCCACTGGAGGTCATCTAGGAATAGCACTAATGGATGTTCGGCTTTGGTAAATACGCCAAGAAATTCTTTAAATACTTTATTAAATCGGTTTTGAGATTCCAGCGGCAACGACAGTTGAGGAACAGCAGGTTGAGAGCCAATAATAAGTTCTAATTCCGGTATAATATCGATAATAATTTGACCTTGTTCGCCCAGCGTGCTTAAAAGTTTTTGTTTCCAAATCTCTATCTGATCTGAACCTTCGGTTAATATTTGCCTTAATAATGATTGGAAAGCTTGGATTAGGGCAGCGTAAGGAATGTTGCGCTTAAACTGATCGAATTTGCCTGCGATAAAATAACCGCGTTTTTGTACGATCGGTTTGTGAACTTCATTTACTAGCGCAGTTTTACCAATTCCCGAATAACCAGAAACTAATATCATTTCGGTTGCGCCCTTGCTAACTCGCTCAAAAGCTTGCATTAATAAGGTAACTTCCTGAGAGCGACCGTAAAGTTTTTGCGGAATCAAAAATTTGCCAAACTGATCTAGTTGTCCGGGTGTAAAGTTTTCAATTTTACTAGTTTTTTGTAACTCAAGTAGGCAAGTTTCTAGGTCAGCTTTTAGTCCAAAAGCACTTTGGTATCTATCTTCAGCGTTTTTTTGTAAAAGTTTCATCACAATAGATGAAATCGCCTCTGGAATTTCTGGATTTATTTGATGGGGTGGAACTGGTGTGAGAGCTATATGGCAGTGAATTAATTCTAGTGGGTCGATCGCATTAAAAGGCAGCTGACCCGTGAGCATTTCATAGTAGGTAATACCTAAAGAATAAAAGTCCGTGCGATAATCAATTGACCGATTCATTCGCCCAGTTTGTTCTGGCGACATATAAGCAAGAGTCCCTTCTAGTAAACAGGGACTTCCAATCTGATTGGTTTCTCTTGTTAGGCGCGTGGAAATACTAAAATCTGTAATTTTGACTTGGCTTGTTTTCGGGTTGACGATGATGTTGGCTGATTTAATATCTTTATGAATTATTTGGTTTTGATGCAATTCGCCCAAAGATTGCGCTAGTTTGATAGCGATGTTCAGAAAATCTATAACTTGTAGGAGGCGATCGGCAAGCAATTGCTTAAGCGATTTACCTTGAAAATCTTCTAATATGAGAGCAAAACCATTCTTATATTTTAATAATCCATAAGTCTTAACAATTCCCTCTACATTGAAAAGGCTGGAGTTAATTTTATATTCATGTTTTAATCGCGCAATTTCTTCTAATGTAGGATATTCCGATTTGAGGCTTTTGATAATGACTGGCACCCGGTCTGATTTCCGAACTCCACGTTCGATTAAAGTTCGGATTCCTATATGAATTTTTTCGATTATTTCGTAATCTGATATTGTACTCATTTGAGAGATAATTAACATTTTTACATTATTATAGTAGAAAAATAAAACTTAAGAGAGCTAGCGAGTTCATGAACTAGCACTGTAGCTAGTGTTTGCCTCTAGTACTTGAAGAGGGATATTATACAATGATATAGCTGTGATTTGCATCAGGGTAATTACTGATTGATTTAACCATAACAATTTGCGTAATTGTAATATTTACTTAAGTAAAATAAACATTACTTTTTAGCTTTAAATTGCTGTAAATATCCCTTCACAAAAAAGATTTTCTTTACTCTAAATCTACCTTAAGAAAGAAGATTTTCCTGAAAAAATTAAGATTAAATTTTTAAAATATATAAGCGCCTAAATCACTAATATCTAACGATAAAAATCACAAATTTATGCGATCTAGAACACAAAAACTTCTCAAATAACCCATAAGATTTATAAATAACTTCTCAACAAAGTTCGTTAATTTTTTCAGCTCGATTTACTACTTAGGTGTATTAGTCATGAAAGAAGTATTAGCATTAATAGAAAAGAAAAAAGAAGAGTTTGCTCAGTTAGCTTTATTTGAGTTTTTGGCAGATAAAAGCATCGATCCCAGGCAGCGGTTAGCTTTTGCTCCTTGCATGGCTCCTTTTGCAATGATGTTTAAAGATATTAACGCATACGCTCTGCGAGAGGAACCAACAAACAACCCAATCCAAAAGATGATCAATCAGCATAGTTATGAAGATGGTCGTCATTGGCGATGGTATCTTGAGGATATAGAAAAACTCGGATTTAATGAATCCATGCAGTTCGTAGATACCTTGAAATTCCTGTGGGGTAAAGAGACACAAAAGACGCGGGAGGTTTCCTATAATTTATTTGCGTTATGCGTTTTTCAAACCGATCCAATACTAAAGCTAGCGGTTGTGGAGTCGATCGAAGCGACTGGAACAGTTGCATTGGATGTAATTGCTAAGTTGGGTGACGAACTGCAACAGCTGACAGGACAACGCTGTCGTTATTACAGTGCGTCTCATTATGCAGTGGAAACAGGTCACATTCAAGCAGATGTAGATGATGTGGAGCAGTTTCTGGAAAACATCGAGTTGACTGAAGAACAAAAAGAGAAAGCTTGTCAGGCGGTAGAAACTGTGTTTGCTAGTTTTTCTGCGGCTTTGAACGAGTTTCTGGTCTATGCTAAAAATCATTCTTATCAGCAACCATTTGCCAAGCTAGATTCAGTTACAGCCATAACATTTTCAAATGAGGTGGAAACACCAGCTCTTACAGAAGTACAATTGTTAAGTACAGTTTGACTGAGTTGAATTTGTCGTTTTGCTGTTGGCGAGTAAAGAATGAACATGGAATTAGAAGTTCCCAGTATGGCTTGTTCTGCTTGTAGCGATACTATTACCAAAGCGATTAAAGCTGTCGATCCCAATGCTGTGGTACAAGCCGATCCGAAAACTAAGTTAGTGAATGTGGAAACGGAAAAACCGGAGACAGCAATTCGGGATGCGATCGCCTCTGCTGGCTATCCAGTCACCTAAAAAATTAAGGTTCGCCGTCAAAAAATGAGGTAATTTAGAGATAAATTACCTCATATAAAAGTTATTATTGCTAAATTTAATGACCAATCATCCAAGGTCTGTCATGAGCATGATGATGATGGTGTTTATGTGTATGAGAATGCTTAATTTCTGAACGATTAACTAGGCGAGGTTCTGCACCTTTATCAATGCGGGTTCTTAATGATTGAGGTGTCATAATTAAACCAGCTACGGAATAAATTCTTTTAGCTTCCGCTTGGCAAGTTGGGCAAAGCATTGGTTTACTAGCTTCGCTCATACTGCGGAATTTTTCAAAAGTTCCACAAGTTTGGCAGTCAAATTCGTAAAGAGGCATAGTTAATTTTAGATTGAGGATTGTTAGGGTAGAAATAGATTTGTTGTGAATTTCACAAATCTGATTTTTTTACCACAGATATCCACAGATAAACACAGATGTAGGCGTAGCCTTCCCGTAGGGTACACAGATAGTATTTAGAGGATATCGACTTTTGCCAGAGATGTATTCTACTTTCTTATTCCCCCTCTCTGTAGCGGAGAGGGGGTTAGGGGGTGAGGTTTTTCCCTACGTTGGCAAGACATTTTTTTCAAAAATTGCTGTGGGAACTGCGAGGGTACAACAAGCATTAGGAATGTCTACAATGCCACTAATTCGACCTTCTACTGGTGCGGAACCTAACAGCAGATAAATTTGCTCTCCAGTGTAACCGAATTTCTTGAAATATTCGATCGCATTCAAACAAGCACGCCGATAAGCAACATGAGCATCTAAATAATATTGTTGCCCAGTAAATTCATCCACAGAAATCCCTTCAAAAACCAGATATTCTGAATAGCGAGGCTCCACTGGTCCCGGTTTAAAAATTGGATTGGTTAACCCATATTTTGCTACGCCACCTTTAATAATATCGATATGCAAATCAATATAACCCGCCATTTCAATCGCACCACAAAAAGATATTTCCCCATCACCTTGGGAAAAGTGAATATCTCCCATTGAAAGTTTGGCACCATCTACATAAACTGGGAAATAAATTCTCGAACCTTTGGACAAGTTTTTAATATCACAATTTCCCCCATGTTCGCGAGGCGGAACAGTTCTTGCTGCTTCTTTGGCAACTCTGTCATATTCTGCACCTTTTAATGAGCCAAGAATTGCATTTTGCGGGTTAGGTAATGCGGCTAAAGGTGGTACTCGATCGGGGTTAGTTGCTACTAAGTCTGCTTCCCGTTTATTCCAAGTAGCAAGTAAGTCATGGGAAGGCGCACAACCAATTAATCCAGGGTGAGGAATTCCCGCAAATCTCACATCAGGAATATGACGAGATTTCGTGTAAATTCCCTGAATATCCCAAATCGCTTTTTGAGCAATAGGAAAATGTTCTGTCAGGAAACCACCGCCATTTTCTTTGGCAAAAATTCCGGTAAATCCCCATTCATATTCTGACAAAGTTCCCACATCTAAAATGTCAACAATTAGAATATCTCCCGGTTGAGCACCGTTAACATGAATTGGGCCACTTAATACATGAACTACCGTTAAATCAACATCTTTGACATCGTTGGGATTGTCATTATTGCCAATCTGTCCATCTGTCCAATCTTTACATTCAATGCGAAATACAGCCCCCGGATTCACAGAAACGATTGCTGGAATATCAGGATGCCAACGATTATGTCCAACTAAAGATTGTTCGGTGAATGGTTTGTTCAAGTCTACTTTGAAGAGAACTTCAGGCATAATATTCCCCTGATTAGTTAATTTTTTTTAGTCCTATCTGTCCCACAGAAATATATCTGTTTTCCGCAGATTGACTAATTAATTCTGTCTTTTAGCTGCCCTTAAGTTAAAGATAACTATACCAGAGATACTGTATTTTTGAATACAAAAATTATGAGAATATGTAACTATTAATTTAGTTTTTGGTAAAAGATTATATGCTAATATTGAGATTGGTAAAGTACTATTTAAATTTAATAACTTTGATGCTCAAATTTTTGCAATAATTTGCAGTATAATTTCATCAAATAGCCTAAGACCTATTAATACAAAGTGAACGAAATATCTTCTGATAAAATAGCTAGTTCTTTATTTTCTGAGTGGCATGGAAAAGTTAATTTAATTTATGCCGATCGCCAAAAGACCACCCAACTAATTCACAATTTAGCGACCGCACCCCTAAAAGTACAAAAACCTTTTTATCCAGAAGGTACAGATATTTGTCATAGCGTAATTTTGCATACTGCGGGGGGAATGGTGGGAGGCGATCGGCTTTCTTTTGATGTTCAATTACAACCAAATGCTAAAGCTTTAATCACCACTGCTGCTGCAAGTAAAATTTATCGAAGTAACGGCTTACAAGCACAACAAAATATTCAAATTAAAGTAGATTCCGATGCTTATTTAGAATGGCTAACCCAAGAAAATATTATTTTTAATGGTGCAAACTATCGACAAGATTTGCGTGTTGAATTAGCCCCAAAAGCTACTTGGTTAGGTTGGGAGATTACCCGCTTTGGACGTAGCGCCAGAGGTGAGAAATTCATAACAGGAGAATGGCGCAGTTACACCGAAATTTGGCGAGAAGGAAAACCTTTATGGATAGACAGACAATGGCTACCAGCAGGAGAAGAAATTATTAATAGTCCTCACGGTTTAGCTGGACAACCAATAGTTGCTAGTTTAGTTTGGGTAGGTGAAAAAGTATCACCTGAAATAGTAGAAAAAGCGCGAGAACTCTGGCAAAATCAACCTACTTTTTCCAGTAAAGGAGAAGCAGGAGTTACCCAAATAACCGAAGGCTTATTATGTCGATATCGGGGTGCTTCTAGTGCAGAAGTAAAACATTGGTTTAAAGGAGTTTGGCATTTGTTGCGGTTGTGTTTTTGCGATCGTCCCAGTTGTCCGCCAAGAGTTTGGCAGTAAAAAAAGGAATTTTCTTATTCATCTGTGTACCCTACGGGAAGGCTACGCTTACATCTGTGGACATCTGTGGTTAAAAAAAAAACTCTATTTTTTAAACCGCAGATGAACGCAGATAAACGCAGATGAATTAATTACATATTTCTACTTAGCAATAAGCTCAGATTCTGGAATTTCTACCTCATTTTCTAATTCTGAAGGTACACCATCTCGCGCCAAGTTAGTCATTTTTCCACCTTTTTGCAAAAAATCATTAATCATGGCAAAAAGTGCATTAACCTTGCGCGATCGCCATTCATCAGTTAACTTCACAACTTCCACCGCAGGTAAACGACGTTCTAACGCTTCATAAAGGTAATCAGCATGACCTGTTTCATCTTTTGCTACACTCAAAATTCCCTTTTTGATATTATTACTGATGGGATCTTCCGGCAAAGCATTCGCCATTCGGACAAAATCTTTGCTAGCATCTAATTCTAAGATGTAAGTACTAGCCATAAATACATTCCAATCGATGTTTTCTGGCTTCAAATCTTCACTAGAATAACCCTGGAAATAAGCTGCAAAAAATGAACTACGGTTGTTATTATCGCTTTTTGGCAAGCTTTTAAAATCAATTACTTGCTTGTTTAATTGTTTCAAAGCTTGGGCAAAAATTTGTCCGTGACGACGTTCATCAGCAGCATGACGCGCTAGTTTTTCTGCAAGCCAAGTATCACCTTCAGAAGCCGCCCTTTGACTGAGTTTTTCCAAAAAAGGAACTGCGCCAGATTCAGAAAGTTGCAAACTTGCTAACATACTGGGGCGAGTCAGACTGTCACGCATATTACGCGCAGTTACATAAGCTGCGGCACTAGAGGTAAAAATGTGCAAAATGTTGGTGATGAAGTTCATAATCGAGAGTTCAGTCCTTATCTAGAAATTTTATGAAAATTAATCGAGAATGGTTGCTGATTCTGATACATTCTAGAAAGTGTTATTCAATAATTGCAACTAGACCTCAACCATGCAACTGACACCACAGGAAAAAGATAAACTTTTAATTTTTACCGCCGCCCTGTTAGCAGAACGCCGCAAAGAAAGAGGATTAAAATTAAATTATCCCGAAGCAGTAGCCTACATTACTGCTGCTATTTTAGAAGGTGCTAGAGATGGTCGTACTGTAGCCGAATTAATGAGTTATGGTACAACCATACTCAGCAAAGAAGAAGTGATGGAAGGTGTAGCAGAAATGGTGCATGAAGTACAAGTAGAAGCGACCTTTCCTGATGGGACAAAATTGGTTACTGTACATCACCCAATTCGTTAACTGCTATGAATAAATTAGTCGTCATTCGGAAGTAAAATTATGTCAACTTTTCTTACCAGTTTAAAAAGGAGTGGTCATTTAGATGACATCACGATGACTATTTTTAATGTTGGTTCTCGGAAAGTTAGTAGTGAAGATGATTATGGTAGTCAAGATTGGGGAATTTTTGCCCCTAACTTAATAATTTACGCTTTTGATGCAGATGCTGATGCTTGCGATATTGCGAATGCTGATTTAGCATCTCGTCAAGTAAATTGGACGGAAAAACATATTCCATTAGCTTTAAGTGACACTGTAGGAGAAGCAATTCTTTATGTTACTAAACATCCTATGTGTAGTTCGCTGTTTCCACCAAATGAAGCTTATCTTAGTCGGTTTAGCGAATTAATAGAATACATGGGGTTGGATTTTACTATAGATATTGAAACCACAACTATTGATGATTTTTGCCAGAAAGAAGGAATTACAGAAATTGATTTTTTAAAAGTAGATGTCCAAGGGGCAGATTTGAAGGTTTTACAAGGAGCAAAAGAAATATTAGAAAGTAGTATTTTGGCAATTCAAACCGAAGTAGAATTTTGTGAACTCTATCTAAATCAACCTTTATTTAGCAATATAGATAGCTTTTTAAGAGAACGAGAATTTAGCCTGTTTAGTTTACCTGTGGCTTTTCGTCATCATCAAGTTTCTCCAATTGTTTCCGAAATTAATCCGGGACAATTACTCTGGGGAGATGCACTTTACATTCGTGATTTGCTGGAAGAAAGGGTGAGAAAAAATTTAAAACAACCAGATAAAATACTAAAATTAGCGTGCATTGCTGATATCTTAAATTTCCCTGACTATGCCTTAGAGTTACTTGAATATTTAACTTTAAACTTTGGAAAAAACTCTAAATATAACTGCGCTAATACTATTGTAGAAGGGCTGAGTCAATTTCCAGAGTTACTCAAACAAGGTTTAGAGTCTTTACCTGTAATTGCCAAAATTCAAGAGTATTTAATTGTTTAAAACAGGAATTGATTTAGCGATTCTCTGTGGAGAGGCTACGCCAACGCTCAACCAAACCCAAAAACCACCAGGCTAACTATGAAAATTGCATTTATCATTTACAACGGATTGACTACTTTAGATTTTATTGGGGTATACGATCCAATCACTCGACTAAAAACAATGGGATTCTTGTCAGATTTGCAATGGGATATTTGTTCTTATTATCCAGAAGTAAAGGATAACATCGGATTAGGTTTAATTCCCACAAAAGTCAAGGAATCTCTCCAAGAATATGACATGATTATTGTTCCTGGTGCAGTTGTTACTAGACAATTAGTTGAGGATGCAGAATTTATTTCTTGGTTGCAAACTGCAAAACATTGTAAGTACAAAGTTTCTGTATGTACAGGTTCTTTACTACTTGGTGCAGCCGGATTTTTAACTGGAAAAATCGCTACAACTCATCCCAATGCTTTCACAGAACTAGAAAAATATTGTGCTTCTGTAGTAGATCAAAGAATAGTCGATCGAGGAGATGTAATAACCGCCAGAGGTGTAACTTCATCAATTGATTTAGGACTGTATATCTGCGAGAAATTCTGCGGTTATGATGTAAAAGAACAGATTCGTAAACGCATGGATTACCCACATAATAGTTATTAATTTGAGGAGGAGAAAATGATACCTGGAGAAATTATCACACCAGAGGGTGAAATTGAACTAAATGCTGGTCGTTATACTCGAATAATATTGGTGGCAAATAAAGGCGATCGACCTATTCAAGTGGGTTCACATTTCCACTTTTATGAAGTTAATGAATTTCTGGAATTTGACAGAGAACAAACTAAGGGAATGCGCCTTGATATTCCGGCGGGTACAGCAGTACGCTTTGAACCTGGAGACGAAAAAGAAGTGGTGTTAGTACCCTTTGTCGGCAGTCGAGAAGTTTACGGCTTTAATGGCAAAATTAATGGGAGTCTACCAACAACATAGCCCAAACTCGTAGACCAACGTCTATTATATTATTAGCAGGCGGTTTATTGCGAACTTTGTTAAGTTTTCCAGAAGATTTGGATCTGTTATTAGATCGGATTGCGGTGGGCTATAGAATGGGAGCCAAAGCTAAACCATTTTTAGCCCAAAAATGGGAAAAAAATTGGGAAAAACCTGTGGCGGAATGGAGGGCAGAATTAGGAGTTGAATTGGCTCCTGTTTATGTTCCATAATAAGTTTAGAGTGGGCTAAATGCCCACTTTACTTTTTACCAATCAAAACGGAACGCAACCTTCTGCTTTGTGCTTGCTTGGGTAAGTCGTGTCTTTTTCCCATGTGTTGAGATCTCAAATATGCAGTCTGACCTAAAAGTAAATATTCTCTTAGTTGACGATCGTGCAGAAAATCTGTTTGCTTTGGAAGCGATACTAGAACCTCTAGGTCAGAATTTGGTGAAAGCAAATTCTGGCATGGAAGCTTTAAGATCTCTGTTAAATCATGATTTTGCGGTAATATTGCTCGATGTTCAGATGCCAGAAATGGATGGATTTGAAACGGCAATGTTGATTCGACAAAGAGAGCGATCGCGCCATACTCCAATTATTTTTCAAACAGCATACAATACCAACGAAACTAATATATTTAAAGGCTATTCTATCGGTGCAGTTGATTATTTACTCAAGCCGATCAATCCGGGAATATTAAAATCAAAAGTAGCAACTTTTGTTGACCTTTACCAGAATACAGAACAGGTTAAACAACAGACTTTGCAACTTGAATCTGTGAATGTCGAACTTAAGGAAAGTGAGGAACGATTTCGCTCTTTAAGTGTTTGCTCACCTGTCGGTATTTTCCAAACTGATATTGTTGGACTTTGTACATATACGAATCCTCGCTGCCAAGCAATTTGTGGCTTTACGCTAGAGGAAAGTTTGGGAGAGGGATGGTTAAATTTTGTGCATCCAGACGATCGCGATCGTGTATCAGCAGATTGGTATACCTATACCCACCAAGGTCGGGAATATTCTGATGAATGTCGCTTTATGTCAAAAGAAGGAACCGTTCGATGGACTTATTTAAGGTCATCTCCTCTACTTTCCGGTCAAGGCGAACTCATCGGTTATGTGGGAACAATTGAGGATATTACTGAACGCAAGCAAGCAGCAACGGAACTGAAAAAAGCCAAAGAAGAACTAGAGATTAGAGTAGAAGAACGTACATCTGAATTAACAAAAGCGATCGAAGATTTACAGAGCGAAATAGCCGAACGCAAGCGAGCAGAAGAAGCACTCCAACAAGCAAAAGAAAGCGCAGAGATCGCCAATCGTGCTAAATCGGATTTTTTATCTGTTGTCTCCCACGAATTAAGAACTCCTCTAACTTCTGTATTAGGATTTGCCAAAATTATTAAAAAGAAATTAGAGACAGTCGTATTTCCTGAAGTTAAAACCGAAGACAAAAAAGTGCAAAAAACAGTCAAGCAAGTCGAAGATAATCTTGACATCATCGTTTCCGAAGGAGAAAGACTAACCAACCTAATTAATGATGTGCTCGACCTAGCAAAATTAGAATCAGGAAAAATTGAATGGAAATTAGAACCAGTTTCGCTCACGGAAATCATTGAACAGGCAACAGCTGCTACATCAGCCTTATTTTTGACAAAACCATTGCAATTAATTCAAGATATTGAACCTGAACTTCCACAGATAGTAGCCGATAAAGACAGATTAATCCAAGTCATCATTAATTTAATCTCTAATGCAGTCAAATTTACATCAGAAGGTTCGATAATTTGTCGAGTTAATAAAACTAATAAAGAAGTCATCATTAGTATTATTGATACTGGGATTGGTATCGCCACAAATGATCAAAATCAAGTCTTTGAAAAATTTAAACAAGTCGGTGATACCCTAACAGACAAACCTAAAGGTACAGGACTCGGACTATCGATTTGCAAGCAAATTGTAGAATATCACGGTGGTAGAATTTGGGTAGAAAGTGAACTAGGTAAAGGCAGTAACTTTTCCTTCACATTACCAAATGGTTCTTTAACAGAAGGTGAGTTATTAAAAACAGATATAAATACCCTCCTCAAGCAACTGAAAGACCATGTTGTAACTTCCACACCCACTTCCGTCGAACATCAAAAAACTATTTTGGTTGTAGATGATGAAGCGCCAATTCGGGAATTGCTCAGACAGCAACTAGAAGCAGAAGGTTATAGCGTGAAAGAAGCTCAAAATGGTGTAGATGCCATTAGGCAAGTTAAACAAGAAATTCCCGATTTAATTATCTTAGATGTCATGATGCCCGCAATGAATGGGTTTGATGTGGCTGCCGTACTTAAAAACGATCCAAAAACTTTCAAAGTACCCATTATTATCCTATCAATTGTCGAGGACAAAGACAGAGGTTATGGTTTAGGAATTGACAGTTACTTAACCAAGCCGATCAATACAGAAGAACTGCTGACTAATATTGAAATACTTCTGTCTCAAGGAACTTCTAAAAGAAAAGTTTTAGTAGTAGACGAAGATGCGTCAACCGTGAGAATACTAGCTGATGTTTTGCAAGCTAAAGGCTATAGTGTTGTTGAAGCGTTTAATGTTGAGGAGTGTATTGAAAAAGCAATTTCAGTCAAGCCTGATATGATTATTGTAGATTCAATTCTTTCAGGGCAACACAATCTTGCTAAGACGCTACGATTTGAAAAGGGCTTGGAGAATGTCCTATTCTTTTTTATAGCAAATGGAAAAAAATATGATTCAGATTAGTCTGAAGAAGCTACTTCTTAAAAAAGAGTTTTCAGTAATTTTAAGTAACATCAATCAAGCTCTAGGCGCTCCCATCAGTATTCAAGACCGGGGAGGAAATTTATTATGGGGTGAAGTAAGTAATAGCGAATTTAATAAATACCCTGTAACTGTTGAAAAAGAAATAATCGGCTGGGTAGTTGGCGATGAAAAAGCATCAACAATTGCCCAACTTCTTAGCTACTTAGCTAATGAAGAGTTACAAAAAAAAATATTAGCACGGGAAACTTTAGATAAATATAAAGAAATCAACCTTCTCTATAATATTTCCGAAAAATTTACAGCTTGTCTGGTGCTTAAAGAAGTTGCCAAATTAGCGATCGAAGAAGCCACAAAAATCATTAAATCAACAAGTGCATCAGCGATGCTACTTTCGGAAAAAACCGGAAATTTAGAAATCATAGCTGCCTGTGGTAAGGAATATCACCATAAAACAATTTTACTTCCTGGTGAAGGCATAGCTGGAAACATATTTTTAACAGGAATAGCAGAGATAGTTAATGATGTAGAGTCCGATCCGAGATTTGTTAGGGGTGCTAATCAAGTAAAATCTTTAATTTGCGCTCCACTCAAAACACAGGATGCAGTACTCGGAATACTTACGATCAGTAATGAGGAATTAGTTAATTATACAGCCCATGACTTAAAACTTTTTACTGCTGTGGCATCTCAGGCTGCATCTGCGATCGAAAATGCCCTCTTACATGAAAATAAACTAAAAGAAGAACGAATTAAAAGTAATCTAGAGCGGTATATCCCCGCACAAGTTGTTCAAGCTATTTTACATAGCAAAGGATATATTTCTTTAGCTCCAGCTAACAAGAATATCTCCATTCTTTTTTCTGATATTAGAAATTTTACAACTAAATGTGAAGAATTAGCACCGGAAGCCATTGTAGAATATTTAAATGAATATTTAACTAATATGGTTGAGGTTATATTTGAACAAGGCGGTACAGTTAACAAATTTGTAGGAGATATGATTGTAGCGATGTTTGGCGCACCTTCAACGCTTGTTGATAATGAACGGCGGGCTATTGAAACAGCAATTAGGATGCAAAACCGAATTAAAAATATTTCAGTTCCCTGGATTAGAAAGAATTTTATTACAGGAATTGGCTTAAGTTCAGGAGAAGTAGTTGTGGGAAACATTGGCTCTCCTCAACACATGGATTACACAGCCATAGGAGATAAAGTAAATATAGCATCTAGGTTACAATCGATCGCTAAAGGGGAACAGATACTCATCACCCAAAGCATCTATGAAGCTACAGAAAATTTATTTGAATTTAAGGAATTTGGCACGATACAACTCAAAGGTAAAAAAGAAGCTATCAAAGTTTTTGAAGTGGTTTATTAAATAAGCAAAAGTCTTTATGAGTAAAACAATATTGATTGTTGATGATGAGCCTCACATCAGGCTTTTACTAGAACAAACCCTTGAAGATCTTGAAGATGAAGGGGTAGAAATATTAACTGCTAGCAATGGGGAGGATGCGCTGGAGATCATCAAAACACAAAAACCCGACCTGGTATTTCTGGATGTGATGATGCCGAAAATGAATGGTTTTGAAGTTTGTAAGACTGTCAAAAATGATTTGGTAATGCCGGATATTTATATCATCATGTTAACGGCAAAAGGTCAGGAATTTGATAAACAAAAAGGAAATGAAGTAGGCGCGGATCTTTATATGACCAAGCCCTTTGACCCGGATGAAGTTATGGAAAAGTCCATAAAAATTTTAGGTTTTTCAACGTCAAACTAACCATACAATTAACCTAATAAAGTTTAATTAGCAAAACTTAATGATGGAATGGTACAACGAGCCACAAAATTGGCGAATTCAAGGTGATACAATCAGTGTGACTTCTAAGCCTAAAACTGACTTTTGGCGTGAGACGCACTACGGCTTTATCCGAGATAACGGTCACTTTTTTTATCAAACAGTTCAAGGAGATTTCGTCGTAGATGTAAAAGTTAGCGGTGAATACCGAGACTTGTACGATCAAGCAGGAATTATGGTGCGGTTGGATGAAGTTAATTGGTTAAAATGTGGCATTGAATTTGTCGAAGGTGTGCAACAAGTTAGTGCTGTTGTGACTAGAAATTACTCAGATTGGTCAGTTGTACCCTTGCCAGAAAATCCCACTTCTATTTGGATAAAAGTAATTCGACGTAGTACTGCGATCGAAATAAAATACTCTTTTGATGGTGAAGATTACACAATGCTGCGATTGGCATACCTGACTCCGAAAGTAACAGTAAATGCGGGTTTAATGTGTGCCTCTCCTGATGGAAATGGGTTTTCTACTAAGTTTGAAGAATTTAAAATTAGTCAATTGTGAGGAGATATTATGAGTTATAGAATGGATCGGCGGGCTTATGCGGAAACATACGGGCCAACTGTGGGCGATCGCATTCGTTTAGCCGACACAGAATTATTTATTGAAGTAGAACAAGACCTGACAACCTACGGCGATGAAGTCAAATTTGGCGGCGGTAAAGTAATCAGAGATGGCATGGGACAATCACCAATTTCTAACAGTGATGGAGCCGTTGATTTGGTAATTACTAATGCTTTAATCGTTGATTGGTGGGGAATTATTAAAGCAGATATTGGCATTAAAGATGGCAAAATTTACAAAATTGGTAAAGCCGGAAATCCTTATATTCAAGACAATGTAAATATTATTATTGGCCCCGGAACCGAAGTTTTAGCCGGGGAAGGCATGGTACTGACCGCAGGTGGTATAGATTCACACATACACTTTATTTGCCCGCAACAAATCGAAACTGCGATCGCATCAGGAATTACCACAATGATCGGCGGTGGAACTGGCCCTGCCACTGGGACAAATGCTACCACTTGCACCCCTGGCCCCTGGAATATGTACCGAATGTTGCAAGCCGCCGATGCCTTCCCCGTCAACTTGGGATTTTTGGGCAAAGGCAACAGCAGCAAGCCGGAAGGATTGGAAGAACAAGTATTTGCTGGCGCAATGGGGTTAAAACTGCATGAAGACTGGGGAACCACACCAGCAACAATTGATACTTGCCTCAGTGTGGCGGACAAATACGACGTACAAGTAGCAATTCATACTGATACTCTCAACGAAGCTGGATTTGTCGAAGCTACGATCGCCGCCTTCAAAAATCGCGCCATCCACACTTACCACACCGAAGGCGCAGGCGGAGGGCACGCACCCGACATCATTAAAGTGTGCGGCGAGTTAAATGTGCTACCTTCTTCCACCAACCCGACTCGACCTTACACATTGAACACTCTGGAAGAACACTTAGATATGCTGATGGTGTGCCATCACCTTTCCCCCAGCATTCCCGAAGATGTTGCCTTTGCCGAGTCGCGCATTCGTCGGGAAACGATCGCAGCGGAAGACATTTTGCACGACTTGGGCGCATTCAGCATGATTTCTTCCGACTCGCAAGCAATGGGAAGAGTAGGCGAAGTAATTATTCGCACTTGGCAAACCGCCCATAAAATGAAAGTGCAAAGAGGAATTCTCTCCCCTACATCACAAGGAGAAATGCAGGAGAGAGCAGACAACTTCAGGGTAAAGAGGTATGTAGCTAAATATACTATTAATCCCGCAATTACTCACGGAATTGCTCAATTTGTTGGTTCAATAGAAGAAGGGAAATTAGCAGATTTGTGTCTTTGGAAACCTGCATTTTTTGGCGTAAAACCAGAGATTGTGATTAAAGGTGGTGCGATCGCTTATGCTCAAATGGGTGATGCTAACGCCAGCATTCCCACACCTCAACCTGTGCATACTCGCCCGATGTTTGCTAGTTTTGGTGGTGCGATCGCGGCAACATCATTTACTTTTGTTTCCCAAGCAGCATTAGAAAGAGAAATTCCCGCACAGTTGAAATTACAAAAAAGTGCGATCGCAGTATCAGGAACTCGCCAAATTACCAAGCGAGATTTGAAATTAAACGATGCTTTACCGCAAATAGAAGTCGATCCAGAAACCTATCAAGTTAGGGCAGATGGAGAGTTATTAACTTGTGAACCTGCAACAGTTTTACCTATGGCGCAACGTTACTTTTTGTTTTAATTTTGAGAGCTTTAGTTCTGTCTCCTTGGGATATCCTAATTTATGTATAAATTAGGGAATTTTTACACAAATACGGGCTGCTTTCGGATGAGTGACAAAGTAATCTTTTAACCATAAGCAACTTCGCTTCAGCAATTCGTCTAATCCTTCCACGCGCCAACGCTTGACTGTACCATCTCTTCCCGCAGTGATTAAGTATTTTCCATTAGGGCTAAAACTGACACTGTAAACTCTACCTTCGTGACCGTTAAATTGGGCAATTAGCTGTCCTGATGGCAACCATAACTGTGTTGTTCCGTCCTGTCCAGCAGTAGCCAATAGCTGACCATCTCGGCTAAAAGTAGCATTCAATACTCCGCCCTGACCAGTAGTAAACTTATTTAATTCTTTACCAGACAAGTTCCAAACGCGAATTGTCGTATCAGTTCCGGTACTGACTAAATAATGACCATCTGGACTAAAGTTAATACTTAAAACTTCGCCTTCATGACCATTAATTTTCATCAACTGTTTTCCCGATAAATTCCAAAGTCGAATAGTACCATCTTTTCCGGCTGAAGCGATGTATTCTCCTTGGGGACTAAAAGTAACGCTATTAACTGAATCTTGATGTCCTAGAAGTAGAATAGGTGGCTGTGCTGCGGAAATTTTCCAGAGGCGAACAATGCCATCTTTTCCCGCTGTAGAGATGTTTTTATTATCGAAACTAAAACTAGTACTGTAAACTCTATCGGGATGAATTAGCGATCGCACTAACCTTTTTGATTCCCAACTCCATAATTTCACTTGATAGTCATTTCCTGCTGTAGCTAACAACTTGCCATTTCGACTAAAAACTACAGTATTAATTCCATCTTTATGACACTTAAATTCAGCTAATTTTTTGCCTTGTAAGTCCCAAACTTTAGCTATACCATCTTTTCCAGCCGAAGCAAAATACTTTCCATCAGGGCTAAAATTAACACTCCAAACTTCTGCACTATGTCCTTGCCAACTTGATATTAATTGCCGCGAACTTTTCAAAGGCCATTCCCAGTTCCAAATTCGCACTTTCCCATCTGCACCTGCTGTGGCGATGATTTTTTTATTAGGACTAAAACTGAGACTTTCCACCCGTTTTTGATGACTAGGTAATTCTGCTAATAATTGTCCAGATATGCTCCACAGCCTAGCTTTCCCATCAACTCCGGCAGTTGCTAAGAATTTTCCATCAGGACTGAAACTAATATTTAATACAGCATCTCGGCTATTTCTCCATTTTGCTAAAGGTTGTCCGAATGATTTTTTGGCAAGATTCCAAAGTCGAACAATTCCATCTTCTCCAGTAGTGACTAAGCGTTGTCCATTTGGATCAAAACTAAGACTAATGACAGATCCTTGATGTCCTATTAACTTCTTAATTTCTCTTCCCGATCGCTGCCAAATTCTTGCTGTTCCATCTTTCCCAGCAGTAGCAATATATTTGTCATCTGGGCTAAAAATTGCATTCCAAATAGAGCTTTTGTGTCCTTTTAATTCCACTAATTGTTTACCTGATAAATCCCAAATTCTCGCTGTTCCATCTTCTCCCGCAGTCACAACACGCTTACCATCTCGACTAAAACTGACACTCCAAACTTCTCCTTTGTGTCCTTTTAATTCGACTAATTGTTTACCTGATAAATCCCAAATTCGCGCCGTTCCATCTTCTCCCGCCGTTGCAATATATTTGCTATCGGGACTAAAATTCACACTCCGTACAGGCTTATGACTATGACTGATAAATTTTATAATTTTTTTGCCAGAAAGGTCTAAAATTTCGATAATTCCATCTTCTGCTGTAGTTGCTATATACTGTCCGTTAGGACTAAAAGTAACGCTAAAAACTCGACCTGAATGAATATTAAAATAATTTTGTTCAGAAATATTACCTAAAATTTCTTGGAGAGTTGATACAGGACTGAATGCAGGATATTTCTCCCATAAATGAGAAGATTTACTGATTTCTTTTAAGCGGTTTCCTGAGTTTATTGCTGATATTAAAACTTCTAATTGTTCGCTGTTAAATTGTCGCAAAGTGTTGGCAGATGATTGTTCTAGTTTTGTACCTTCTATTGCTTGTTTGGCTTCTTCTTTAGCTTGTTCAAAAATTCTACCTCCCCAAAAAGCGATCGCGATCGCACAAGCTGTAGTTAAAGCTAATCCTACAAAACCTGTACGAATTATCTTGCTGGCTTTTTTTTGCGCTTCTGTTAGTATCTGAATCTCCTGTTGTGCTAACTCCTTAGCTTTTCTTTCTGCTTCTAAATCTCTTTTGACTTGTTCAGCTTTCCTTTCCGCTTCAAAAGCTTTTCTTTCTGCTTCTAATACCTGTTGCAATTCTCGACTCTTTAAATTTTGACTCGCAGCTAAAAACTGATAATCTTGATTACTCAAATTTTTATCTACACACCAAGCCAGTGCATCTTCTAATGCTTGTCCCCTTAACAAACGGGAGTCATCCTGGCAGCCTGAAACTAACCAAGCTGCCAAATTTTCTGCGTAAGGACGCAAATTTTCTAATTCTTTTTCAACCCATTTTAGATTAAAAACTGCTTCATAAATATGGTTATAAACTTTTAATTGTCCTTGCTGCTTGACTACTAAACCAGACAGACGTAAATCCATTTGTTCAGAGCTATCATCAGCTATAATACTCTCTTTTAACAATATTTGTTGATAAATTGCTAACATAGAACTGGCATATTTTTTATTGCGAAGAATCCGAGTTTTAATGGTCTTCAAGTGTTCCGGCTCATCCTGCGTTTCCCAATTCTTGATAACCCTCTCTAGTACCAAATTTGCTACCCATTCATAAGGATTCTTGATTAATTCGCAATTTAAATCCTTGTGGATTAATTTACAAATTTTTTGCGTTAAAAATGGTTGTCCGCCAGTCCAAAATAACACCGCTTCTAGCATTGATTGGAAATTTTCGACTTTATTGGCTAACCCTAATGCTAAAGGTTGTGCTTCAGCTAATTGAAAACCAGTTAATTCAATAGCGCGACCAATATTAAACGGAGTACGGCGACGGTCACTTATCAAATCTGCAGGTGTTGCTACTCCAATTAAAGCAAAAGTTAAACGGTTATAATCTGGTTTATCTGCTCGTTGGTTGAAACAGTCACGGATCACTGCAAAAAAGTCATTTATATTAAATGGTAAAGCCAATACGCTATCAATTTCATCAACAAAAATTACAATTTTTTTATCAATAGCTTGCAGGAGGATTTCTCCCAAAAATTTACTAAACTTTTGTACAGGCGAGAGTAAATTATGAAATGTCCACCATTCTTCTAAATCGAAACAGTTATAAAGCTCAAAACCATTCACTAAATAATCAATTACTCCAGCATACCATTGTTCAGAGGTAATCTCAGAAGTACCAATCGCAGTAATATCGATCGCCGCACAAGCAATTCCATCAGCTTGTAACCGTTGCATTGTCTGCACCCGTAAGCTAGATTTACCCATTTGCCGAGAGTTTAGTACATAGCAAAACTCACCGAATATCAAACCATTGTATAAGTCATCATCTGCTTGTCGCCTAACATAAGTAGGAGCATCAATTGGCAGGCTGCCACCTACTTGATAATAATATACTGAATTATCTCCAGAAGTCATTGGGCTTTTCAGGTTTTAATTTTTGATTATATTGCTTAATCATACAAAATTTATACAAAACTGCTCAGCAAGTAATTGTATTGACTACTTGCAATTACAAGCTCTTTGTAATGAGAGAATGAAATTTCTTTTTTATAATTAATTAATAATAGTAAATCACTAAAAAATCAGCAATAATTTTCCTGGTAAGCTGATGCCTCATCAACTTATAGAATACAGAAGATAGCAGATGCAGTTGAAATGATCATTAGCTGACAAAAAACGTAAATAAAACAACTCAGCTAAACAAAGATTGCCATCAGCAGAACTTAATTTCTTTGGTTATGTCTTCTTTGAATCTGCTAGCTCT
Source organism: [Phormidium] sp. LEGE 05292 (assembly GCF_015207735.1). Taxonomy (GTDB): domain Bacteria; phylum Cyanobacteriota; class Cyanobacteriia; order Cyanobacteriales; family Aerosakkonemataceae; genus Floridanema. The sequence continues at coordinate 15,060 of NZ_JADEWG010000017.1, read as the reverse complement.
TCCTTTACCTTTTCCTTTACCATCTCTAGTATCAGGAGAACCATCATCTTGTGGCACAGCCTCAGCTAAAATGATAATTTCCGAACGACTTTTAGCACTATCCAGAGGTTTCAGGTTAGAGTAAAAAATTAGGAAGCCACTTATCATGATTAGTTCCGAAGCGATTAAAAGTAATTTCATTTGCTTTTACCTCCACTGCTTGTTGAATAAAATAGATGAATAATGGCTGGGATTAGTTTCCCGATTTGCCACTCAAATATTAATTTACAATTGTATTCACAGGATAAATACTATTACCATCTATCTCATCCCGATCCGGAAAAATATTTCTATTTTTCCTGACTCTGGTACTATTCACTATAATTATAGAAAATGTTTAGATTTGCGCCATTGGGGAAATTACGACTCTTTTCTCCCATTCTACAAGTATCGAACTTATGCAAAAATCTGGTTTATTGTACGTAAGTCAGTTTTTCCAGCAATTGCGTTCTTTACATCAATGCCGAAATATCACAATTAGGGAATTTTTGCACAAATACGGGCTGCTTTCGGATGAGTGACAAAGTAATCTTTTAACCATAAGCAACCACGCCTCAACAATTCGTCTAATCCTTCCACGCGCCAACGCCTGACTGTACCATCTCTTCCCCCAGTGACTAAGTATTTTCCATTGGGGCTAAAACTAACACTGTAAACTCTACCTTCGTGACCGTTAAATTGGGCAATTAACTGTCCTGATGGCAACCATAACTGTGTGGTTCCGTCTTGTCCAGCCGTAGCCAATAGCTGACCATCAGGGCTGAAAGTAGCACTCAATACTCCACCCTGACCAGTACTAAAGTTATTTAATTCTTTACCAGACAAATTCCAAACACGAATGGTCGTATCAGTTCCGCTACTGACTAACTGTTGACCATCTGGACTAAAATTGACACTCAACACTTCGCCTTCATGACCCCTAAATGTAAACAACTGTTGTCCCGATAAATTCCAAAGTCGAATAGTACTATCTTTTCCAGCTGAAGCTATGTATTGCCCATTCGGACTAAAACTAACGCTATTAACTGAACCTTGATGACCTTTAAACAGAATAGTTGGCTGTAGTGCGGAAATTTTCCAGAGGCGCACAATCCCATCTTTTCCACCTGTAACGATACTTTGATTATCGGAACTAAAATTAGCACTGTAAACTCTATCTGGATGATTTAGCGATCGCACTAACCTGTTTGATTCCCAACTCCATAGTTGTACTCTTTTGTCATTTCCTGCCGTAGCAAATAACTTTCCATTCCGACTAAAAACTACACTATTAATTCCATTTTTATGACAATTAACTTTAGCTAAAGTTTGGCCTTGGAAGTTCCAAACTTTAGCCATACCATCTTGTCCAGCTGAAGCAAAATACTTTCCATCAGGGCTAAAATTAACACTCCAAACTTCGGCGCTATGTCCTTGCCAACTTGATATTAATTGCCGCGAACTTTTCAAAGGCCATTCCCAGTTCCAAATTCGCACTTTCCCATCTCCGCCTGCTGTAGCGAGGATTTTTTTATTCGGACTAAAGCTGAGGCTTTCCACCCGTCTTTGATGACTAGGAAATTCTGCTATTAATTGTCCAGATCTATCCCAAAGTCTAGCTTTGCCGTCAACTCCGGCAGTAGCTAAGTATTTGCCATCGGGACTAAAACTGATATTTAATACAGCATCTCTGCTATTTTTCCATTTTTCTAAAGGTTGTCCAAATGAGCTTTCGGCAAGATTCCAAAGTCGAACAATTCCATCTTCTCCAGTAGTGGCTAAGCGTTTTCCCTTTGGATCAAAACTAAGACTAATGACAGATCCTTGATGTCCTGTTAACTTCTTGAGTTCTCTTCCTGATGAATGCCAAATTCTTGCTGTTCCATCTCTACCAGCAGTAGCAATATATTTGTCATCTAGACTAAACATTGCATTCCAAATAGAACCTTGATGACCTTTTAATTCTATTAATTGTTTACCTGATAAATCCCAAATTCTCGCTGTGCCATCTTCTCCCGCAGTCAAAACACGCTTACTATCTCGACTAAAACTGACACTCCAAACTTCGCCTTTGTGTCCTTTTAATTGTCTCAATTCTTTGCCTGATAAAGTCCAAATTCTCGCTGTGCCATCTTCTCCTGCCGTAGCAATATATTTACCATCTGGACTAAAACTAACACTTCGTACAGATTGATTGTTATGACTTTTTAAATTTATAGTTTTGTTGTGAATAATATCTACAATTTGGATAATTCCATTTTCGGCTGTAGTTGCTATATACTGTCCACTGGGACTAAAACTAACGCTAAAAACTCTACCTGAATCAATATTAAAAAAATTTTCTTCTTTAATATTACCTAAAATATGTTGAAGAGTTGATACAGGAATGAGTGCAGGGTATTTCTTCCCATAGCGAGATTGTTGAATTATTTCTCTTAATTTCTGTCCGGTTTGAATAGCTGATAGTAAAGCATCTAATTGTTCAGTCTGGAATTTTCGTAAAGCGCTATCTGCCTTTTGTTCTAAACTTAAGCTTTCTTTGGCTTTGTTTAACGCATCCATAGTTTGTCCAGTTGTGTGTGCCCATACCACTACACCGATCGCACAAGCTGTAGTTAAAGCTAATCCCACAAAACCTGTCCGAATGGTTCGTCTAGCTTTTTTCTGTGCCGCTTTTAAAATTCGATTAGCTTCAATCTCTATTTGTAGAGCAATTTTTTGGCTAGCAGATAAGAACTCATAATCCTGATTACTTAAATTTTTATTTTCCGCCCAAGCTAAAGCATCCTGCAAAGCTTGACCACGCAATAATCGGGATTCATCCTGACATTTTGAATCTAACCAAGCTGTCAATGTTTCCGCATAAGGTCGGAGATTACTTAATTCTTTTTTTACCCAATTCAAATTAAAAACCGAAGCATAAATTGGATTATAAATTTTTAATTTACCCTGTTGTTCGACAACAATACCTAATAAACGCAATTCCATTGATTCCAAGCTACCATCAGCTAATACTTCCCCATGTTGTAAAATTTGCTGATATAAGCCTAAAATTCTTGCCAAACGTTCACCTTTGTTCAAAAAGCGATCGCGAATCGTTCTTAAATGTTCTGGTTCATCTTGAGCTTCCCAATTTTCAATAATCCGGCTTTGCACTGAATATTTAATCACCTCTACTTCTGCACCATCATTAATAAAATATTCCGAATTTCGGACAATTTTACATAATCTCTGAGTCAAAAAAGGTTGTCCACCTGTCCAAAACAAAATTTCTTTTAACACCGCTTTAGGATTGCTAGCTTTATCTATGATTCCACTAGCTAATGGTGCAGCTTCATCTAACTTAAACCCAGATAATTCAATAGCTTGACCAATATTAAAAGGTGTGCGGTTTTTATCCAAAATTAAATCCGAGGGAGTTGCTACACCCAATAAAGCAAAACTCAAGCGTTGATAATCGGAATTTTCCGCCCTTTTGTTATAACAGGCGCGAATAAAAGCAAAAAAATCATCACTAGAAAAATTTAAACTTAAAACGCTGTCAATTTCATCTATAAAAATGACAATATTTTTGTCAACTTCTTTTAATAAGACTTCTTCAATATACTCACTAAAATTTTGTAATGGCGAAAGATATTGGCGATCGCGCCACCAACTCCGCGAACTAACTGTTAAATTAAAATTCGTGACCAACTTGTGCGTAATTCCCGCATACCATTGCTCGATCGTAATATTCTGACTACCAATAGCTGTCAAGTCAATTCCTGCACAAACAACCCCTTCGCGTTGTAATCTCTGCATTGTTTGCACTCGCAAACTAGATTTACCCATTTGTCGCGAGTTCAATACATAACAAAACTCTCCAGATTTTAAAGCTTGATATAAATCTTGATCTGCTTGTCGCTTGACATAAGTCAGCGCATTGACTGGCAAACTACCGCCTACTTGATAATAAGAATCTAAATAATAATCTTGATTCATTTGTGTATTATTGGGAGCGATCGCTGTAAAATTTCCAGTCATTACTTTGGCACCTTTACTAATTCAATTTCTTCGCTTTGGCTAGATTTAGCGATGAAACAATCAGTTCCAAGCTATGTAGTTACACCTCCGATTTCTTTTAATTTTTCAGGATGGCTGTTGAGATAATCTCTTAACCAATCATCAGCTTTTACTAATAACTCATTTAAACTAACAATTTCCCAAGAAGTGATAGTACCATCCTCTCCCCGACTAGTTAAATATTGCCCATCAGGACTCAATCTCACGCCATACACTCTCGTATATTGGCTACACAATGGCACCAAAGGTTTCCTTAAATCCCAAATTCGGAACGTTCCATCTGCACCTGCGCTTGCTAAATATTTCCCATTTGGACTAAAGCAAACATCCCGAACTGTAGCCTGATGACCATTTAATTGTAATAACAGCTCTCCAGACAAATTCCAAATTTTAATTGTACTATCCTTACCAGCCGTAGCAATATTTAATCCATCAGGGCTAAAACTGATACTTTTAATTTCGCTATGTTCAGTTTGCCATTGAAACATTTGCCGTTTAGAAAAGTCCCACAATCGTAGAATATTACTTTTTTCTATCATCACTAAACGTTGTCCATCAGGACAAAAAGCAATTTCCGTAATTTTTCCGTGAATAGTTTGATTAACTTTCAGTTCCAAAGGTTGTTGTTGAAAACGCTTCCATAAACGAACTATCCCATTACGAAATGCCGCAGTAACACATTCTCCATTTGGGTGAAAGCCAACAGTACTTATCCAACTTCGATGAATATTTCTGTTAGCTATCTGCTGTCCTGAGAGATTCCAAAATTTAATTCCATCTTCAGCAATTGTCACTAAATTTTTACCATCCGGGCTAAATTTAGCTTCAATTACTGCACTGCTATGATGCTCAAACTGATGGATCTGCTGTCCAGATAAATGCCAAATTCGAGTACTATCATCCTCTCCTGTGGTAACTAAATGCTGCCCATCAGGACTGAAGTTAACATTCCAAACTTCTCCTTGATGAGCTACAAATTCAATCAATTTTTCACCTAAAATACTCCATATTTGGATTTTACCATTACGACCTCCAGTTGCCAAAAACTGGCTGTCAGGAGAAAACTTAATCGAAGTAATTCCTAGCCAATCACCGTAAAATTTGTTTTTTTCCCGGATGTATTCTACAATAATCTTTAAAGCTAATAAGGGACTAAAACAGGGATATTTTATTAAAGATATCTCATCATTAATTAGCAATTTTAAAGCTTGCCCCGCTTGCAAAGCTAACAATAATCCGTCAATTTGTTGATTTTCAAATAATCGTAAAGCACTAATTCCAGTTTTGTCAATAGTTGCTGCTTCTTGAATAATTTGCTCCTTATCTTCAGCAGATGAATGAATTTCTTGTAATCTTTGATGCGCTTGAGTAATTTCTCTTGTCTCTAAAGATTGACTAGCAGTTAAAAATTGAAAATCTTGAGTACTTAAGCTTTTATCTGCTGCCCAATCCAACGCATCTCGTAAAGCTTTTCCGCGTAATAAATATGTTTCATCTTTTCTATTTGTGGCTTCCCAAGCCACGATCGCATCTGTGTAAGGACGTAAATTAGCTAAAGCTTCATCTACCCACTGGCGATTAAAAACTAACTCATAAATCCGATTGTAAACTTTTAATTTACCATCTTTTTTTACAACTAATCCCGATAACTGCAACTCTAATTGGTCTGAATTATTATTCGCTGAAATCTCGCCTTGCTGCAAAATTTGTTGGTAAATTCCCAACAATCTACCTGGTTGTTGGCAACTTCTCAATATGCGATCGCGTATTGTCCGCAAATGTTCCGGTTCATCCTGTGCTTCCCAATTTTCAATAACTTGAGAAATAATAATCTTTTTAATCCAATCTTTTTGATTATAAATCTTATTGTTCGGATTCAAATTTGCTGCACAACCGAGATAATTTTGGATAATTCGACAAACCTTTTGCGTCAAAAAAGGTTGTCCACCAGTCCAGTTTAAAATTTCCTTTAAAACCACTTTAGGCGCGGGAACTTTTCCCTGAAAGCCTGTAAGTAAAGGTTCTACGTCTGCTAATTGAAAACCACAAAGATGAATTGCATGACCAATATTAAAAGGCGTACTTTGGTGTTTAGTATCAATTAAATCATTAGGCGTTGCTACACCCAACAGTGCAAAAGTTAACCGCTGATATTCTGGTCGATCGGCCCGATTATTATAACAAGCCCGAATCGCTGTAAAAAAATCATCGACTCGGAAATTTAAACTCAGAACACTATCAATCTCATCGATAAAAATGACGATTTTTTGATTTATTCGACTCAGCAATACTAGTTCAATAAATTCATTAAATCGCTGTACAGGAGAAAATAAATCTCTTTCTCGCCACCAACTGCGTAAATTAAAATCAGCCGCCAAACTAAAACTATTAACTAACCTTTGAATTAGTCCTGCATACCATTGATCCGGTGTAATTTGCTGACTACCGATCGCCGTAATATCGATCGCAGCACAAGCCACGCCAGACTCTTGCAAACGCCGCATTGTTTGCACTCGCAAACTCGATTTCCCCATTTGTCGCGAGTTTAAAACATAACAAAATTCCCCCGCTTGTAACGCCTCAAATAACTCATCATCTGCCTGTCTTTTTACATAAGTGGGAGCGTCCACTGGCAGACTTCCGCCTACTTGGTACATATCCGCAGAATTTCTTAAGTTTAAGTCAGCCATGCGATTTTAGATTTTAGATTTTGGATTTTCTCATAAGCCCCCCAGCCCCCCTGCTAGTTCAAAAAACAATTAAAATAATTAACAACTTAATCTAAGCGATCGCGCAAATAAAACCGATACAGATCGCATCTTGGAGTACATTCATTTCCCTGCAAATATACTAAACCCATACTATGCAATTTAAACGCTGACAAAGCTTCTAACCGCACTGGAGTATCAGCATTCATCACCTCTTTAATTCCTCCCGCCAACTCTGAATGCTGTTGCAAATTCCACAAATGTCGGCGTAAATGATCGGCATAAAGTCCTGCTTCTGTCGGCGCAATTGCTAACAATTCATCCAAAGAAAGATCGCCACGTTGAATATGATATAAAGCCAACCTGATTAAATAAGGATGACCCCCTACCATAGCCATCAATTTTTCAACTTCTGTCCCCTCCCATTGCAATCCATAACGCTTAGCTAAATCTTGAACTTGTTCTTGATTAAACTCTGGTAATTCAATGGGTAAGCCTACATTAAACGGTGATTGATTAATACTAATTGGGATATAAACCTCCGTTGAATGTACCACCAAAAGTCGTAACTTTTTCCAAATATCACGATTTTTAGCATCTTCATGCCAAGCCCGTAATAAACCAAAAAAATCAGCCGCTATTTCTGGATATTGAAACACACAATCCACTTCATCTAATCCCAAAACTAAGGGACTTTCGATATTCTCTAATAAATATTCCTCAAAGTAAGCAGTGCAGTTATCTTTACTGCCAAAAATTTCATCCCAATAATCATCCAACCGATTAGCTAACCGCAATCTTCTCGCTATACTAGCAGCAAACCAGCGTAAAAATTTATCCAAATCAGTAAAAACTTTCCCATCAGCTAATTGAAAACTTAAAGGAACCGCATTAAATCCAGAATTTGCCGCATAATGTAAAATTCTCGCTAACAAAGATGTTTTACCCATTTGTCTAGGAGCCTTAATTCTAATTAAAGAACCTGGCTGTAAAACCGTTTCATAACATCTTAATTCAATTGGTGGTCTTTCGACATAAAAAATTGAAGCTAACTCTACTTGACCTTCTGGTATTTCAGGAATTTGAGGGAATTCGGGAATAGCTACAGGCAAAGGTTTAGCTTGGGAATCTGATATTGCTACAGGATGTTTTTGACTTTCTGTTGTCTCTTCTTGAGCTCTTCCTTCTGTAACTATTTCCAGAATTTCTTGGACAATATTCTGAGTATCTTCTGGATTATGCCATTCTCGCTGCTGAATACAACTTAAATATTCTCGTAAGTTGTAATTTAATGGAGAATTGAGGGGAAATTTAACCCGAATAGGCAAAATTATTGGTTTACCTTTGGAATTGCGATCGCGCAACTCCTTCGCCCTCCGCACCTCCTCAATCACCATTTCACTGGTTACAGACTTCTCAGATAACAACAACAATAAATAATCACTTTGTTTTAATTCTGCCTCAATTCGTTGCGGCCATCCTTCCCCCAAACGAATACTTTGTCCCGCCATAAAAGCTTCATGTCCCGCAGCTTTTAAAGCTCTATAAAATTCTTCAGCTAAACTCAAATCAGGATCGTGACTGCGATAACTAATAAAAACTTTCTTATTAGTTGATTGCTCAATATCTAAAGCCGGAATTTGGTAAACTGTAACAGGTTCTTCAATACCTTTAACTTCCCGCACCTCTCGATAAATTCCCGGTAACGGCAAGCGATTTTTCACGACATCATAGACAGTTTGGGAAATACAAATACCACCAGCTTGAGCTGCTGTTTGCAACCTGGCTGCCATATTTACACCATGACCTTTAACTTCCCCACCCACAAAATGAGCCACATCTCCTAAATGAATCCCAATTCGATGTTTAAGTACATTATTTTCCGGCAATTGAGCAGCAGTTTTAAAAATTACTTTTTGAATTTCTTGAGCACAAGATACCGCATTTACCGCACTAGAAAAGTACATAAACAATCCATCACCAGTATCTTGGACTACTCTGCCCTTAAATTGTTCACAGATTCGTGTCATTAGTTGCAAGTCGCGGTTAACTAAAGCCAAGGTACGATTTTGGTTAGCAGCCATTTTGGAAGTGTATCCCTCTACATCCGTAAAGACTATAGCGGCTAATGTACAATCTGCTTCTATTAACGGTGTTTCCTGGTTTTCCTTTGGTTCCATAAGTGGAGTTTCCTCGTATTGGCTCAGCTTAGAAGGTGTGAGGAAATTAGATTTCTGTTGATTATTCACAAATTTTAGTTTAATTCAGGGAACTTCTTGAGGCTCAAAGAATAGCGATCGTCATCCCATTTTGCTAAAATTTGCTTTCATACCCTAATTCTTCAGGTGATTTTTCTGTTTATTGTCCGTGTAATTACTATCCTGGAAATCTCACTTGAGAATCTTCTCCTTCAGTCCCGTTATATGTTGACAAACTCATGATTTTTCTCATATTCCACATAATTGTTAACATTTCTGATACCATAGTCCCTAAAATTGCCATAAAAAATCAAAAATTCAGTTAGTAACGTAAGTTATTATTTAAATTCTGTACGATGTGTCAGAACCAGAAAACTACTGTCCTTACCTAAAAGTGTAGTGTTTGACGCAGCTTACAGATGACAAAACCACCCAGAATTAATAACTGGCAACTTGAGTTACTAGCAAAGATCTATTTCGGGAGGATGATGTAAACTTAATACTCAGTGGGAAAAAATATTACTAAGGTTGATTGACAAAAAACAGTTGTTAAAAATCATTTCCAAAACTTCTTCTACTATGAATCGTTTTTTATCCTCTAGCTCTGTAGGAAAAGACCAGATTTTGGTTGTGGATGATTCACCTGATAATGTGTTTCTCATTCAAGCTATTTTGGAAGAAGAAGGCTATGAAGTTAGTACAGCTTCCGATGGATTTTCTGCTTTAGCTCTCATTGAAGAATCACCACCCGATCTATTATTGCTAGATGTTATGATGCCTGGAATGGATGGCTTTGAAGTCACCCAACGAATTCGTCAGAACACAAGTTTACCATTCATGCCCATTTTGTTAATCACTGCTTACGATCATCTTAGTGTAGCCAAAGGATTAGACAATGGTGCTGATGATTTTATCCACAAACCAGTAGAAGTGGATGAATTACTAGCAAGAGTACGTAGTCTCTTGCGATTAAAACACAGCATAGACGAACGCGATGCGATCGCTCGTCAGAGAGAAGATTTTGTTTCCCGTCTCACTCATGACTTACGAACACCTTTAATTGCAGCCGATCGAATGCTCGTATTAATTCGTCAAGGAGCATTGGGTGAAATCTCTCCCCCAATCTTAGAAGTGCTAGATACAATGGTTCGCAGCAACCACAATCTCCTAGCAATGGTAAACACATTGTTAGAAGTTTATCGTTATGAAGCTGGACGGAAAACACTTAATTTTACCCAAGTTGATTTGAAGGAAATACTCAAAGAAGCAGTTCAAGAACTGCAACCTTTAGCCAATGAAAAAAACTTGTGTTTAAACCTTGATTTAGGTCAAAAACCAGCAGATTTGTTAGAAAGAAAAATCACTGTGGAAGGCGATCGCTTAGAATTACATCGAGTTTTTATCAACCTAATTGGCAACGCCATTAAATTCACTGAAGCTGGATCGGTAGAAGTTCGTTTGATAACTCAGGATGATAAGAAAAACAATTCTAAATCTTCAATTTTAGTAGAAGTTGAAGACACAGGGCTGGGTATTTCCCCAGAAGATCAAACTAAATTATTTGAAAGATTCCGCCAAGGTAAACATAAACAAGCTGGTAGCGGTTTAGGTTTACATCTTTCACGCCGCATTATAGAAACCCACCAAGGAACCATTGATGTTAAATCAGAAGTAGGCAAAGGTAGTTGTTTCACTGTCTGTTTACCAGTCAAACAATCTGACAAATCCTAAATCCTCTCTCTTGTCTTTAATTGTTAGACAGCCAAGAGCAACTTCCTTAAAAAAAGGAACAGAGAACAGCAAGAAAGAAGATTTTGCCGCTCAATAAAGTAGTTTCTTTCGTTTTTCTCGTTCCCACCCAGGTTCAACCTGGAAACGAGAGCAAGGGAGGTTCTACCTCCCCTGCTGCAAGACCTGAAAAACAGGGAACAGAGAACAACAATATAGAAAATTTCATTGCTCAATAAAATAGTTTTGAAATTTTCCCTTGTTGCCAATTCACTCCTAATATCCCATAAAATGAACTCTTGGTTTTCACGATTTTCACTATTGTTTTGCCTGCACTTGAACTCAAATGATTACTCAACAATTAGCAGTACAAGAAATTCTCCAAGAACAACGCAAATTTTTCTCCACTGGTAAAACCAAAGATATTGCTTTTCGCTTAACTCAACTAAAAATTTTAAAACAAGCAGTTTTGGACAACAGAGATCAAATTATAGATGCCTTAAAAGCAGACTTAAACAAACCTATATTTGAAAGTTATATCACCGAAATCGGAGCGATCAAAGAAATTGATTATGCGATTAAAAACTTGAAAAAATGGAGTAAACCCAAAAAAGTATCAACTCCCTTAGATCAATTACCTGGTTCAGCCTTTATTTATCCAGAACCCTTGGGAGTAGTACTAATTATTACTCCTTGGAATTATCCTTTTTATCTGACAATCTCGCCTTTGCTTGGTGCGATCGCAGCCGGAAATTGCGTCATAATAAAACCATCAGAAAATTCCCCTCATACCTCTAATATTATTGCTAAAATCTGCCAAAAAAACTTTGACCCTGCCTATATTGCAGTTGTAGAAGGCGGTGTAGAAACCAGCCAACAACTATTACAACAAAAATTCGACCACATCTTTTTCACAGGCGGTACAGCTATTGGCAAAATAGTCATGGAAGCCGCCGCCAAAAATCTAACACCAGTCACCTTAGAACTAGGTGGCAAAAGCCCTTGCATTATTGATAGTGATATTAACATTGAATATACTGCTCGCAGAATTGCCTGGGGAAAATTCCTCAATGCAGGGCAAACTTGCATCGCCCCAGACTATCTTTTAGTTAATCAAAAAGTTAAACAACCCTTGTTAGATAGCATTAAAAATTGCGTCCAAGAATTTTACGGAGACGATCCAGAAAAAAGTCCAGATTTCGCTAGAATTATCAATCAAAAACAATACAACCGTTTAGTAGAACTATTAAAAAGTGGTGAAATTATAGTCGGTGGAAAAACCAACCCAGAAACTTGCTACATCGCCCCTACATTGATTGACAAAGTATCTTTAGATGCGCCAATCATGCAAGAAGAAATCTTTGGGCCGATCCTACCAGTAATTGAATATAGCAATCTCGAAGAAGCAATTTCTATAGTTAACAACCAACCCAAACCTTTAGCCCTTTACTTCTTCTCAAAAAATCAAGAATATCAACAACAAATTTTACAAAAGACTTCCTCTGGAGGTGTTTGTATTAACGACACCATCATGCACATTGCTGTTACAGAATTACCCTTTGGTGGAGTAGGTAATAGCGGCATAGGTAGCTATCACGGTAAAGCTAGTTTCGATACTTTTTCCCATCAAAAAAGCGTCTTGAAAAAATCCTTTCTAGTAGACATTAAAGTGCGCTATGCACCTTATTTAGGAAAAATAGATTTAGTGAAAAAACTGATGAGTTAAGGATTAGTAGATACGTTTCATGAAACATCTCTACCAATACTCGTTCCCAGGTTGAACCTGGGAACGAAACGCAGAGGCTCTGCCTCTAGGCGGAAGATCTGAGTTAAAAATAGGAAAGGAATAAATACATCTTTCCCCAGCTTGATTGTCTTCAAAAATTTTCAACTAAAAACCACCACTGTAACGTTCTTCCGCCCAAGGTTCACCTCGACGGTGATAACCATTACGTTCCCAAAAACCCAATTCTTCATTGTTTAAAAATTCCAAACCATTAATCCACTTGGCACTTTTCCAAGCGTAAAGATGAGGAACAATTAATCGCAAAGGGCCACCATGTTCTGGAGGTAAAGGTTCACCAAACAAAGTATGAGCAAAAAAGTTTTCTTCGCGCCAGAAATCTTCCATACTAATGTTAGTGGTGTAACCCCCGTAGCAGTGTTCCATAATATGTTTAGCTTTGGGGTCTACCTCAATATGTTGCATAAAATCTGTGACTTTTACCCCAGTCCACTGCACATCTAATTTCGACCAACGAGTTACACAGTGGAAGTCAGCGGTGAAATTAGTTTGAGGCATCGCCATAAGATCGGACCAAGTAAATCTTGCCTCTTTTGCTAAACCCCAAACGCGAAATCCCCAATTTTCAATGCTAACTTGGGGCGTACTACCATAAGTCAGTACCGGAAAACCTTTGCTTTCGTACTGACCGGGAGGGATGCGATCGCTCATTTCTGGCCCAGGTTTCTTGAAAAACTTCCCCATCTTTAAAATCCGATAACAATTTAGACTTTTCTGTGCTAACACAACAGAACCTATCTCTTCCCTGTTATATCAGCGCCTAGTTAAATTCTGTAACAGAATCGGTAGCGGGATAGAAAATAGAGCGATCGCTAAAATTACGCAAACTTCCAACCCATCTCTAGGATTCTTCCTCTTCGTCTTCATCCTTGGAAGGATAGACAAACGTAGAACGTCCAGACAAAATCGACTTACCCAAACTCAAAGCTTTTTGAGCTTGTAATGCTGCTTTCCGTCTCCAAGTCGCTCTACGTTGGTCACGTTTTGCCTTCGAGGTTTTCTTCTTAGGAACCGCCATAATCCTATATTTGCTATTAGTAGACAACCCTCCTATTGTAGGGCATTACCACGCTACCCGATCCCAGTTTTATCACAGAAGGCAGAAGGCAGAAGGCAGAAGGCAGAAGGGAAAAACCGTAAAAACAAGGGTTCTGGCTTTTCATCTTGCCTTAACCGTTTTGGCGGTTACTATAAAAACCTCATTGTCCACCAGTAGTGCCATTGATACCGTTAACACCAGTAGTTCCGGTCGTACCAGTAACCCCAGTAGTGCCATTGATACCGTTAACCCCAGTAGTTCCGGTCGTACCAGTAACCCCAGTAGTGCCATTGATACCGTTAACCCCAGTAGTTCCGATCGTACCGTTAACTCCGGTAGTGCCGTTGATACCGTTAACCCCAGTAGTTCCGATCGTACCGTTAACTCCGGTAGTATTATTCAGACCATTTACACCAGAGTTGTTACTACCAGGATTATTGAACAATACCGTACCATTGGCATTGTTATTTCCGGGAACACCTTGTACACCAGCATTACCAACAGCATTTTGTCCGCCCACATTACCAGGGACACCTTGTACCCCAGTATTACCAGTAAAACCTTGCAAGCCTGCGTTACCTGGGGAATTTTGGACATCAGCATTAACAGATACAACGTTACCGTTGGGAAGCACTTGTGTCCCACCGTTATTAGTGACAACTACGCCGTTGGGAAGTACCTGTGTCCCATTTCCAGTAACTACAATCCCGTTGGGAAGTACGCGCACACCGTTAGGAAGTGTCTGTCCGACAGAGGCAGCGTTTGTAGGTTGAGGTTGATTGGCAACGTTATTGTTGGGAGATGCGGGAGTTCTCAAGCCGAGAAGCGATCGCGAATTAGGAAAATAAGTAGCCAAGCGTTGAAGATTCTGACCACTTGCCCAAGTTTGGCGATCGACATTTAAAGACATAATTGGTACAACTTGACCAGCATTTTGACCCAAAATCGTCACAGAAACTCTTTTTGCTGAAGGATTTTGATTAAAAGAACGGGTTAAAACATTTTTTGCATTTGTTTGTGCCCTAGCAATTAAAGACTCGTAACTTTCATTAGGCTGACGATTCAAAGTCATATCAATACGAGTACCGTTGCTATTGATGAGAATTTCCGACTGCGCCCTAGCAGGAGTAGTTATAACCAGAGTACTTCCTAACCCTGCCAAAGCAAACAACATAGGAACAACCAAACGGCAACTTTTTAGCAAAGATTTATTAAACTTCCACATAATTAACCTAGCTCCTAATTCCTGATCGGCATCCACTGCGGTCTGTCTAAATTTAGGTTAGCTAGGTACTTTCCGAGTTTTATCTGTTTCCCGAAATAGAAGTTGCCTAGTCTAGAGAAAGATTTACGGAAGTGGGGAGATGGGGAGATGGGGAGATGGGGAGATGGGGACACGGACAAGGAGACAAGGAGACAAGGAGACAAGGAGACAAGGGGACAAGGGCATAGGGAGAAATAATTTAACTATCTATTCTCTTCTACTCTCCCTACCTCCCCATC
>NZ_JADEWG010000179.1 GCF_015207735.1 [Phormidium] sp. LEGE 05292 | reverse complement strand
GGATTGGGGATTGGGGACTGGGGACTGGGGACTAGGGATTGGTTTTTGGAGACAGGTTTATGAGACAAAATCAAACAATTACTTCCAAAAGCTCCGAACTGTACGAAACAGATTTCTATGCTTGGACGATCGAGCAAGCCCAGTTTTTGCGTGATGGTTCATGGAATAATTTAGATGTCCCAAATTTAATAGAGGAAATAGAATCTTTGGGGAAACAGGAACGCCAAAAATTGCGAAATCGTTTGGCTATTCTATTTGCACATCTACTAAAGTGGGAGTTTCAGCCAAGTCATCGTTCCCATAGTTGGCTGGGTACAATCAAGGAACAAAGGCGACGAATTATTGAACTACTTGAAGAAAATCCTAGTTTAAAACCTTATTTACCCGAAGCCAAAGAAAAAGCTTATTTGGACGGTTTAGACTTAGCTGTTCAAGAAACTTCTATGAGCTACAAAGTTTTTCCATCCGAATGCCCTTACGAATTAAATGAGGTATTGGATTTTAACTTTTTTCCTGGTGAAGAATCAGACATTTTGGATTAAAAGGATAAAATTTTTGCCGAAAATCTTAACAAATTGGCACTAGTAAAAATCAATTTGACATGATACTATATAGATAATGGAAAAGGTCTGCTCATATATACTAATTTCTCAAACTAAAAACCCTTGCTAGGTAGAAAGCAATTCCACTTTCTACCAAACAAAACTCTAACTAACTATGCAAATATTTGACACTCCTCGACCTAAACTCTTTAGCTCTTTTCCCTCTTCCTCTTCTTCTTTGCGCTCTTTGCGTCCTTTGCGGTTCAAAAAAAATCTTTCCCACAAATCAAAAAGGACAGCTACTCCAGAAATCAGAGGTTTGAGATAACTTAGAGCAAAATACGCTTTTTTTAATGAACCGCGTTCGCGTAGCGTGTGCGTAGCACGTAAGACGCGAAGGGCGCGAAGGAAAGAGAAGAAGAGAGGTTGTTAAGGTGCGTTACGGCTGCGCCTAACACACCCTACGAATTTCGGTGCAAGATCTAAGAAGAGAAAGAACACCGAATCCGGTAAATTATAAAGTTGTGAAGCACGAAACAGACGACGGGCTAATGCCTAAACTACAGTCCCAGGAACAACCCCGCTTTTATTGGCAGTTACTTTTCTCGCTGCTAATGTTTGTTTATATGTACTTACCCATCCTGGTACTAGCTTTTTTCAGTTTTAATGAATCTCGCTTTAGTGCTAGTTGGGAAGGTTTTACGCTGAAATGGTATCAACAGCTGTTTCGAGATCAACGCATTCTCTCAGCTTTACAGAATAGCTTGATTGTGGCGGTTTCTGCGGTGGGAATTGCAGCGGTGATTGGGACGCTGATGGCTGTAGGTTTGGCGCGGTATCGCTTTCGGGGAAAAACTTTGTATCGAGGGGTTTCTTACCTGCCTTTGATTATTCCAGATATTGCGATCGCAGTCGCCACCCTAGTCTTCCTCGCCGTAGTTCAAATCCGCCTCAGCATTTGGACTATTGTCGCCGCCCACGTCGTCTTTTGTCTCGCCTACGTCGGACTAGTTGTATCTACCCGCCTTGCAGATTTAGACCCACATTTAGAAGAAGCAGCACTCGACTTAGGCGCAACTCCCAGAGAAGCTTTCTTAAAAGTATTATTACCCGAACTCATGCCCGGAATTATCTCCGGCTGTCTCCTCGCCTTCGTCCTCAGTTTAGATGACTTCCTGATTGCTAGTTTTACCGCAGGTAGCGGCGCAACTACTTTACCAATGGAAATTTTTAGCCGCATTCGTACAGGAGTTAAACCCGATATTAACGCCCTCAGCGTCATCCTAATGTTAATTTCTGGTGTAGTTTTCTTCCTCGCTGAATCTATCCGTTACCAAAGTGCGGAAAAAAGGTTAAAGCAATGAATTAATATCGTTTATACAAATGATTAATCCAAATGGGTAGGGGCGGGTTTAGCCAAAAAATGGGAATACTCAAGAATAGATATTGAAGTCAAAACCCGCCCATCTTAAGCATCTGTAGCAAACATTTAGGTAATCTATAGCGATCGAATATTAAAGTACAAAAAAATGATATGGAAACTAAAATACTGAATTTAAAGCAACTTTATGAAAATGAGTACGATCGATGGTTAACAGAAATGGTTAAGCTCCTCAAAAATCGTGACTTAGAAAACTTAGATTATGACAATTTAATTGAGGAATTGGAAGCATTGGGACGCAGCGAAAGAAGTGCTGTTAAAAGTTTACTATTACAGATTATTGTTCATCTAATGTTGTATCAATTTTGGCAATTAGAAAAAGAGAGAAACGCCAATCACTGGGCGGCGGAAATTATTACTTTTAGGATTCAGTTAGAAGATAAACTAACTACTAATTTACGAAATTATTTAGCAGATGAGTTGCCCAAAATATACCAAAATGCTTTGTTGATTGTCCATAAAAAAACCCAACTTACTTCTGTGCCCGAACAATGTCCTTATTCTCTTGACCAATTACTTGATAAACATTGGTTTCCTAATTAGTAATTGACTTAACTCTGATTTGATCCCCCTAAATCGCCCTTAACAAGGGGGACTTTGAAAGGTAAAGAGTTCCCCCCCGAAAAAAGTTCCCCCCTTGGGTAAGGGGGGTTAGGGGGGATCAAATTAGCGATCGCAAACACCCATTAAATCAGTTTCAAATTTGGATATTCAGCAATCATGTCATCAGAAGAAAGAGTATCGCCTTCTGCTTGCGGAGTCCAGAGAACTTCCATTGCTAATAATTTATCCCCAGGAATACCACCAAACTGACGCAAAGCTTGACGCAAATCTTCTGAACTATTCACTTTTGGTAATTCCAATTTGCCCACAGTAGCAGCTAACAGAGTCACTACAATATATTCACCTGACTCTTGTTGCGTTTCTACTAAAGCACCAGAAGTTTCACCAGCTGGTAAAGCAGCATTTGGAGTAGCTTGCTTCAGCAGATTATTCATATTAGACAGAGTTTCCGAAGTAAACTTACTCCGTTCTGCCAAAGAAAAGCGATTAAATTGCGCTTCTGCACCAGCTAAACGTGCTTGTTGACTTTCCGCACCTGCATAAACCCAGTATTCGGGATGGCGCAACAAAGCTAATGTAGCTTCTTGTACCACTTCGGCGCGACCTTCAGGAGAACCTGTATCCGCTTTTTCTGCAATTTGATTCAGTTCTGCTTGCAAAGTCCGGGCACCTGCCAACAAACCAACTTGCAACTTCGCTACAGAAACAGTCGGGTTGCTGGAATATCCTAACTCTTCAGATTCGCCAGCGCCAACACGACGGAAGGTTTGGACTAAAAAGTTAGCCAAAGTTAAGAAGATGATGATGGTAAATAAACCACCAAAACCGCCCCCAAATCCAAAAAATGGAATCAGGAAGGGAAAGCCAAAACCGCCACCACCATAAGGATAATATCCGCCAGAAGGCCCAGGTGCATAACTGCGAGGCCCAGAATAAGTGCGGCTAGGGGCACTAAAGGAACCACCACCAATGCGTCCACCAGTCCGGGCGGCTAAAGCCCCATCAGCATGACCAAGTGCTAAGGTAAGCACCAGACCCAGAACAATGAGAGGTTTGACAAGCGGTTTTATAGCTGAAAGTAATTTTTTGTACATATAACCCAGCCTCTTGAAAAGCTTTTATCTCAAAGAAATACTTTAACGTTCGTAGTGACGACTTCAGTCGTTTTTCTACAGTTTCTTTGATTAATCACTTTTTTGTTACAACTTCTTTACACTCTTCTAATTTATCGCTTTCTCTCTTTCCTGGGCAGCTATCTGGGGGTGTATTGCTGGGTAGATTACCGTACCGTAGGGGGAAAAAACCTTCGATCGTCTGCTGCATAAAGTCAAGAATCCTCCCGCATAGACGTTTAGGAGTACAGAAACAGTACTCAATAACGAAGTTCAAAACAGAGGATTATCACTATGAAAGCATTATTTTCTTCTCCCGCCCCCAACTTCAAAAGATGGATGACGCTTTGCACGCTGGGTGTCACCCTACTAAGTGTTCCTGTGACAGCATTTGCCCAAGATGCGGTAATGCCATCGAGTAGGGGTGATTCACATGGTTCACATGACTCACATGACTCACATAATTCACATAAAAAAATCTATGTAAACCACACGAAATGGATGGTCAAATATGCAAATAATGGGCCTTTTCATCCGGTTCCTTGGGAGTTCTCGCCAGATGGTACCGTTCGTGCTGGCAATCTGTGGCAAGGGGAATGGCAGAAAAAGAAAAACTCCAAAGATACAATTAAGGTGGTTATCAGAATGAATAACAGTTCAGCTACGGATGAATTCAATGTCCAGTTCACCAGTTCATCAAACTTTACTGCATATAAGAATGGACAAGCTTATCGATTTGCAGTACGTCAATAACTTTTCATAACTGTAATATATATTTCCAGAATTAAAGGTAGATTACCTTAAAACCTTGTAGAGACGTTATATATAACGTCTCTACAAGGTTTTTTGGAGATGTAAATAACTCAAGTTGCTAGTTACAAGTCTGGCTCTTTCTTAGCCCCCCTTAGTAAGGGGGGTTGGGGGGATCAAAACCTAGTAATCACAGCCCTAGATCCCCCCACTACCCCCCTTACTCAAGGGGGGAACTCCGAAAGAATTAATAACTAGCAACTTGCGTTAAATAGATAGTGGAATGTACTGTGTCCCCTGTTTTTTTACCCACCACCAACTATGGTGACTACTTCTAATTTATCGCCCTCCTTAACCTCAGTCTCTAACCAAAATTGCCGATGCAGAATTTCTCCGTTATACTCTACGGCGACTAAACGGGGATTAAAACCCAAATGCGTTAATAAGTCGGGAATTACCATTTGGGACGGACAATTACGGTTTTCGCCGTTTACCTGAAGGGTGATTTCACTAGTCATGCGATTTAGGTAAGTGCGATCGATAAATTAGGTAAGGCTTGTAGAGACGTTGTATACAACGTCTCTACATTTTAAGGTTCTAGTCATGGGATTTCGGTAAGTGCGATCGATAATTGCGTATAGTTTGCACGCGAGTTAGCTGAGAAATAAAATACTGAGTCACTAAAGTTGGCTGTTCTGCTTGCATAATTGCTCTGACTACAGCAACTCTTTCTGCTCCTGCTGAGAGTACTTCATTTATGTTACTCGGATCGATCCCACCAATAGCAAACCAAGGCAATTTCGCGTTTTGGGCAGCATAGCGGACATATTCTAAACCTGTGGCGGCTTTTTCAGCCTTGGTGGGAGTTTGGTAAACTGGCCCTACTCCAATGTAATCTGCGCCTTCTACGATCGCTCGCTGCATTTCCTCTGGACTTGTGGTAGAACGTCCAATTATCCGATGTGGCCCAAGTAATTGC
The DNA here is from genome assembly GCF_015207735.1 of [Phormidium] sp. LEGE 05292. Taxonomy (GTDB): domain Bacteria; phylum Cyanobacteriota; class Cyanobacteriia; order Cyanobacteriales; family Aerosakkonemataceae; genus Floridanema. Next base: position 6,441 of record NZ_JADEWG010000179.1, on the reverse strand, counting down.
CTTGCGATCGCGATCGGCATATCCTGCTGTCCCAAATGTACCCCATCAGCATCCACCGCTAAAGCCAAATCTACTCGATCGTTGACAATAAACAAAGCTTCGTAATGATGGCAAAGTTTGCATAGTCGATCGGCAATTTCAAACCGGACATCATCATTTGCCGTTTTATCCCGGTACTGAACCAGAGTTAACCCACCTTCTAAGGCAGCTTCTACGATCGCAAACAAATGTTCTGACGCAGAAGTTACCAAATACAAAGAACTCTGCAACAATTTCTGTTGCCGTTGATAACCTAACAAATTTGTCTCTAAAACGTAGGCGCGATAACGCATTTGCTTAAACGCGCCTCCCATCTCCGCCAGATAAAGTTTGCCATACTCTTCCAAAACTCGCAGCGCCTCTTGTACCCGACAAAGATTTGCTTGTAAAAGTTGGTTAATATTGGCACGACTTTCTTCTTGGGGATGAGTTAACTCAGTTCCCACATCTCCCAAAGTATCGCGAAACGCCCGCAACTCCGGGGTATGCCATTTAGCAATTTCTTGACGCAGGTGCTTGCATTCTGCCGCCAACTCGCTACTATTAAGACCAAACCGACACCATTCCTCAACAATTCTTAAACCTTCTCTGGCGCGGTCTAAATTAGCATCTAAAATACGGCATAACGCTGGCTGCGCTTGTAAAGGCAACTCTGCTAATAATAACTTGGCGCGATCGACCATCAGAACAACTCCATTTAGTTCATTAATCCTAATAAATTAGTCGGATAGGGTGCAGACAAAGCATAATTTTCTCATTTTTACCAGGAGAATCAGACTCCTTAAAGTGATTAAATTTTGCTTTAACAATTGGTAAACCTGAGATTTGCAGTTTAATCTTTAGTACTCACAGAAATTTTAGGAGGACAGCTAGCTGTGAATTTACCACGCCACTGTCAATATTCAGCAAAACCTCCCATAAAGTTTGTTAATGGCTATTTGGCAGCTATTTGCAAACAATTAACATTTAAGCACTCGCTGAAACTCACTTTAGGACTGGCTACTACCATTCTGCTATGTTGGGAAAATGCCGCAGTGTTTGCTTTACCACCAAAACCGCAAGTAGTAGAAAGTTCCCCAATCTCACAAACTGAGTCAACAATGACTCAATTGTTTGTCAATCCGATCGCAGGTAATGATACCACTGGAAACGGTAGCGAACGCGCACCTTTCAAAACAATTACCCAAACCTTAAGAGTTGCCAGGGAAAACACCGTCATTTACCTCGCACCCGGAACTTACAGCGAACAAAGCGGCGAAACTTTCCCCCTACAACTAAAACCTGGCATTACTCTCCAAGGAGATCCCCCAAGCAAAGGCCGCTCTGTCATTATTAAGGGTGGTGCTTTGTTTATTAGTCCAACTTTTGCCCGCCAAAATATTGCCATCCTCGCCGCTAACAAATCAGGCATTGCTGGAGTCACAGTTACTAACCCTAACAACAGAGGTTACGGGATCTGGATTGAATCTAGTAACCCAGTAATTGCAGATTGTACTTTTATTGGCAATACTCATGATGGAATTTCGATCGCAGGTAATAGCGTTCCTTTAATTCGTAACAATTATTTCGCCAATAATGGGGCAAATGGCATGACTATTTACGGTTCTTCCCGCCCAGAAGTTAGAGAAAATGTCTTTGAAAGAACAGGTTTTGCGATTAATATTGGTAACAATGCCACACCCACGATCGCAGGTAATCGCATCTCCCAAAATACAGACGGAATTGTAATTCAAGGTAAAGCTAGACCAATTTTGCGCGGTAATACTATAGAAAGCAATAGTCGAGATGGTGTAGTCGCTTTAACTGAAACTCTCCCAGATTTGGGAACCGCACAAGACCCAGGTGGTAATATTTTCCGTAATAATGGTCGTTATGAAATTAATGCCGGAACTGCGGTGCAAGTAATTTCTGTTTATGGTAATCAATTAGCTACTAGGCGGTTAATTGGACGCATTAATGTAGATGGTAATTTAATTCAAGTTAGCGCCCCTCCCAGCAGTTCCCCAGTAGCATTTACTAATACTAATAATGCTCAGGCTGTACAAATTTCAGTCCCCGCACCTGCTGCGAGAAAACGCCCCGCACGTCGCACCAGAAGGGCAAGGGCGACTGCTAGAAGGCAAGTCAGACGACAAGTTAGCCCCCCCACTGTCATCGTCACAAATACCGCAACGGCAACTCCAACGCCGCAACAAACGCTACTTCCCCAAACTGGAATTCAACCAGGGGTTTTACCAACTGCTAACACAACATTTGTTGCTGGAAATACTAACAGTTTGCCCCAAACTAATCCAACTGTTGCGGCATCAAATTTACGTTACCGTGTGGTGGTGGAAGTGCGAACTGTACAGGAACAAACAAGGCTTTTATCTTTAGTTCCTGGGGCTGTTCGCACTATTTCTGATGATGGCAAAGTTGTTATGCAAGTGGGGGCTTTTAGCGATCGCACTCAAGCCGAAGAAATGCTAGAAAAAATTAATAGCAACGATCTGTTAGGTACGATCGAAGAAATTGATTGAAATCTCACAGCTTCAGGGGCAGAGGCGCAGAGGCGCAGAGGCGCAGAGGCGCAGAGGCGCAGAAGGTAAAAATTCCCCTTGTCCCCTTGTCCCCTTGTCCCCTTGTCCCCAGTCCCCAGTCCCTAGTACCAAGTTCCAGTAAAAACTTTAACAGCTGGCCCAGTCATATAAATTCGCTGTTCCACCTCTGACCATTGAATTTCCAAAGGGCCTCCGGGTAATTCTACCGTAGCTTGCCGATCGCAATTCCCCGTCAACACCCCCGCCACCAAAGCAGCACAAGCACCAGTACCACAAGCTAAAGTAACACCCGCACCCCGTTCCCAAACCAACATTTTCAAATAATTTCGGTTAACTACTTGAATAAATTCCGTATTTGTGCGTTGGGGGAAAACAGCATGATGCTCAAATTGAGGGCCAATTTCTGCCAAAGGAATCGCCGCCACATCCTCCACAAAAGTAATACAGTGAGGATTCCCCATACTCACACAAGTCACATTCCAAGACTTTCCTGCCACTTCCAAAGGTCGATCGATCGCCTTTTCCCCAGCAGCAGTCAAAGTCGTCGGAATTTCCTGCGCCAACAGTCGCGGTACACCCATATCCACCGTCACTTGACCATCATGACGCAACTGGGGAGTAATCACACCAGCTAAAGTATGAATCCGATAGCGCCGCGATTCAGTTGAGCAACCTTCCAAATCAGCGATAAACTTAGCTAAACAGCGGATACCATTGCCACACATTTCCGGTTCAGAACCATCAGAATTAAAAATCCTCATAGTATAATCTGTGCCCTCCTGTCCCGGTAAAGCAAAGATTACCCCATCTGCACCGATTCCAAAATGGCGATCGCACAACTCCACCGCCGCCTCTGGTGTCAACAATGGGTCAAATGAACTACGATTATCAATCAAAATGAAATCATTTCCTAAACCCTGGTACTTAGTAAACTCAATTCCCATTACAATTACCTTTGTCCTTTGTTATTTGTCCTTTGTCATTCGTCCTTTGTCATTTGTCATTAGAATAATCTTTACTACAATGACTAATTACCAATGACCAATGACCAATGACCAATGACTAATTACCAACGATCAATTAGATATGACTAGTGGATTTGATACTAATTTACCTAGTGTACGGCAAGTACAATCAATTATTAAAGCTCAAAAACGAGTTGAGCTAAAGCTGTTAACTGGAGAAGTTCTCAGTGGAATACTGCGTTGGCAAGACCCAAATTGCATCGCCATTATGGATGATACTAATCAACAAACTTTAGTTTGGCGACAATCAATAGCTTATCTCAAAGCCTTTGATTAAAAACATTGTCCGTTGTAACGACTTCAGTCGTAGTCCGTTGTAACGACTTTAGTCGTTTCTTTACCAAATAGAAGGACTAAAGTCCTCACAACGAACCAACTTTATTTAGAGATGATATTAAATCCAAAATTTCAAGGTTCTCGCCAATTATCCATTGGTAAATATTCCCGCAAAGCTTGACTTTCTGCTGCTTGAACTACTGGAACAACTGGTATAGATGGTTTATCTTCTGGCATCAGAGATTGTTGTAATAATTTCAGCGGATGATAACCACCACAAAGCAAAATTCTATCACCTACTTGCAGTTCGATATCATCTTCTGGATCGCGGATAAACTTACCTTCCCGACGAAGCGCACTCGCTTTTATTCCATACTGCCGCTCAATATCTAAATGTGCCAAAGTTTTACCCACAAAAGGACTATTTTCAGGAACTAAAATCCATTGACAAGAAGGGGCACTTTTTGCTGGAATAGCCGCCTTACCTTTTGCCAAATCATCCAAAGCAGCTAACTCCTCAACTTGTCCCACAACTAATAAGCGATCGCCTTCCTCAATAGTAGTAGAAACATCTGGATAATCCACCTCTTCCCCACTTAAGCGTCGAATCGCCATCAAGCTAACTCCCGCAAGATTCCGCAAATCTGCTTCTCCTAAAGTCATTCCCGACAAAGGAGAATTTGCAGGTAAAGAATACCAGCGACTATTCATATCTTGAGTCGCCAATTCTAACTCACGAGAAACTTGAGAAGCCGATTGTTGCGGACGTAATTCCAAATAATGATGTTTGCGAATTTCCTGTGCTTGTTGTTGAATAGCCCCTAAACTCATACCCATGCGACTTAACAAATGACTAACTAATTCCAAGCTAGCCTCAAACTCTGGTTGTACTACCTCCTTTGCTCCCAATTGATAAAGTAATTCGATATCTTTATCCTTATTAGCACGAACTACCACATCAACATCTGGTGCTAATTCTAAAGCGCGGCGCAAAGTATTTCTAGTACTCATTGCATCAGGAAGAGAAATAGCCATTCCCCTCGCCTGTGCTACTCCAGCAGTTTGTAAAACGTGCAAACTTGCAGCATTACCATAAACATAAGAAATCCCTGCTTCTCGTAACTTTTGAATTTTGCTTTCCGACTGATCGATCACTACTACCGGATAGCCTTGTTGCTGTACCTGTTGAACCAAATTTCGCCCAACTCTGCCATAACCACAAATTACCACATGATTTTGTGAAGGCAATTCCGGTGCAACATCTAAAGGCAAATCAGTTGGATCGAGAAACTGTTTCAACCAAGGTATTTCAAACAATTGAGGTACTAACCGCATCACAAACGGAGTCAACACCAAAGTTACCGCAGTTGTACCTAAAATTAATAAATAAACCCGTCGAGAAACTAAACCTAAAACCTGACCTTCACTAGCTAAAACAAAAGAAAATTCTCCGATTTGTGCTAATCCCAATCCAGCAATGACAGCGGTTTTCCAGGAATAACGAAACAATCTGACTAAAGGAGTAATGATTAAGAATTTTCCTAAAAATACTAACGTCACCAATCCCAAAATTAACTCCAGATTCTTCCACAGGAAAACCGGATCGATTAACATCCCTATGGAAGCAAAAAACAGCGTAGCAAAAATATCTCTTACTGGCTCAACATAAGTCAAAGTTTGGTCAGCATATTCCACCTCTGAAATCATTAAACCAGCGACAAATGCCCCCATTTCAATAGAAAGACCCAAAGATTCTGTAAATAAGGCAATTCCTAAACATAAAGCCACCACACCAAGCAAAAATAATTCTTTGCTTTCAGTACGTGCCAAAAACCGCAGCAAAGGTGGAATTAACCAAATCCCCACTGCCACTGCACCTGCCGCAAATAAGCCAATTCTTACCAAAGCAAATAATACAGCTTTGCCAATTTCTTCTGGTGGTTGGTCAAGGGCAGGCAAAACTGCTAACATCAAGCCTAATGCTAAGTCTTGAACTACCAAAATTCCCAACATTACTTGACCGTGAGGAGTTTCGGTTTCGTTCCGTTCCATCAAACATTTTAAGACTACCGCAGTTGAAGAAAGGGAAAGAATTGCTCCTAAAAACACACCTTTCGCTGGTAGAGTTGCCCAAGCGCCAGTAATTCCACAAACTACAACCGTAACTAAAATTGTCAGGATAATTTGTAGTCCCCCACCTCCGAGAGCAATTTTCTGCACTTTCCTAAGTTCCGCAAATGAGAATTCAACTCCCAAAGCAAACAGGAGGAAAGCCACACCAAATTGAGCTAGAGTTTCTACTTGAATTACTTCCTTAATTAATCCTAGTCCGGCTGGCCCAACAACCATTCCGCCTAGCAAATATCCCAGCAAAACAGGCTGTCGTACTATTGCAGCTAACAGCCCTCCAAACGCAGCCGCACTGAGAACTAACACTAAGTCAACAATTAGCCTAAAGTCTTCTTGCACAAGTTTTCTGAAAAAATTATTAAGGTATATTAACAAGAATAAAACTTTTACCCGTGTAGGGGAAGACAATTTTGGGACGAGGGGAGATGGGG
>NZ_JADEWG010000178.1 GCF_015207735.1 [Phormidium] sp. LEGE 05292 | reverse complement strand
GGAGATGGGGAGATGGGGGGATAAGGGTTCTTATGAATTAAGTATTAAGGAAATGTTTATGTTTAAGCAAATTAAATTACAAACTCAATTAATTAGTGCGTTTGGCGTTATGGGGTCGATCGTGTTGATTGTCGGAGTGGTGGGATGGAATGGCAGTTTACGACTTAGTGAGCATATTAATACCTTAAGTAAAAATAGCGTACCCAGCATTCGCGGACTATGGAAAATCAACGAAGGACAAACTCAAATTCAGTCATCAGAGCGGGCGCTGGCTAATCCAGACCTGAGTGGGATGGCTAAAGAGGTTGAACTTCAACGAATTCAACAAGCTTGGCAGCAAATCGATGCGGGATTTAAAGAATACGAATCGGCTCCACAGACTCCTGAAGAGGCTAGAATCTACCAAAAATTTCGGATTAATTGGGAACGATGGAAGCAAGACCATCAGGAGGTTTTGCGACTCTATCAAGAGGCTCGCTCCGATCGAAATATTTCTGAGTCCGAGTTTAGCCAGATTAGCAAGTTCCTCGCTAACGAGGAGCCGAAATCATTTGAGATGGCAACTGAAGATCTGCAAAGGTTATTGGAAATTAATAGTGAGGTTGCTAATACAGCCCAAAAGTCATCCCTTCAAGATGTTTCTCAAATCAACCTTGGGATTATTTTCGGGTTGGTTGTGGGTTCAACAACTGCGTTTGGTCTTGGGATCTACTTAAGTAAAACCATAACTGCCAAAATTGCTGTGATGATCAAGACAGTCACGAGTTCTTCGAGTGAAATGGCGGCAATGGTCGCTCAACAGGAAAGAATTACCACTCAACAGGCTACGTCGGTTAATCAAACTACGACAGCAATGGATGAACTGGGGGTGTCTTCACGTCGATCGGCCCAGCAAGCTGCATCGGCAACCAGTGGAGCGCAACAAGCACTAACATTAGCAGAAGGTGGTACCCAAGCGGTTGAGCGAACTCTGGAAGGAATGGCTTCTTTGAAGGATAAAGTGGATGCGATCGCATTGCAAATTAGCCACTTAAACCAGCAAACTGCCCAAATTAGCAGTATCTCCAATTTAGTCAGCGAAATAGCTATTCAAACCAATATGCTGGCGCTGAATGCTGCTGTAGAAGCTGTGAGGGCTGGGGATCTTGGCAAGGGATTTGCGATCGTGGCTAGCGAAATTCGCCAGCTAGCGAATCAAAGCAAACAGTCAGCCCAGAAGATTAACACCTTGATTGCCGATATTCAAACTACTATTAATACGACTGTAATGGTTACGGATGATGGCACAAAGACAGTGGAAGATGGGGTGAAAATTGCCCAACAAACAGCATCTGCCTTTGCTGGAGTTACCGATGCTGTAAACCACGTTTTTCTCAATAGTCAACAAATTTCTTTGAGTTCCCAGCAGCAGGCGATCGCTATCGAGCAAGTTGTTGAGGCAATGAATGCCCTAAATTTAGCAGCTAAAGAAACGGCTAGTGGGATCAACCAAACTCAAGTCACCATGCAGCAACTCAATGAAGCCGCTCTCAATCTTAAGGCGATCGTTTAAATAGACTTATTGCAAAAGTCAGAAATCTTGGTTTTTTTACCCACATTCCGCACCCTTAACTGGCACAATCGGTTTTCACATAATTTGGGACTAGTGGCTGGTAACTTAAATTACTAAAAATACCTAAAATTATCTGACCAGCCACTAGTCCCAAATCGTCAATTGACCAAAATTCGTAGTGTGACACTTTAGGGTGGGGAATGTGGGTTTTTACCACAGATATCCACAGATAAACACAGATAAACACAGATGAATACAGAGATTGTCTATTTTTGCAAAAGGTCTAATATAGCAGAAGGCAGAAGGCAGAAGGCAGAAGGCAGAAGGCAGAAGGTAAGAAAGGCAGAAGGTAAAAATTCTCAAGAGTCCCCTTGTCCCCTTGTCCCCCCATCACTTTGCACCCAGGTTTTCCACTACAAGTACGGGAGAGGCAACTTGAACCCGATCGCGCTCTACTTGACAACCCAATTCTTCATTTTCATATTCATTACTCTGATGTTTCATGATTTTTTTTTGAGGTAATTCAGTTTCAGGGGTAGAAGTGTTTAGGGGTAAATCGATCGTAAAAGTTGCGCCTTTACCTTCGCCTTCGCTTTGTGCTCTAATGGTTCCATTATGTAATTCTACTAGGTGGCGAGCGATCGCTAATCCTAAACCTAATCCTCCGTAAGGTCTGCTAATACTGCTATTTCCTTGGCGGAAACTATCAAAAACATGAGGTAAAAATTCTGGATTTATGCCAATACCTTGGTCAATTACTTGTAACTGAGCGTATTGATTACTTCTTGATATTTCTGTTGTTTCTACTAATTTTAACCAAATTTCTATTACTCCAGATTCGGGAGTAAACTTAATTGCATTAGAAAGCAAATTGGTTAAAATTTGTCTTAATCTTTCTGGATCTCCAGAAACTCTCAGCGCATCTGGGTATAAATAAGTTTTCATCTCAATTGATTTTTCTTCAGCTTGGAGGCGCACTGTTTCTACAGTTACTTCTATTAAATTCTGTAGATTCACTGGTTGAATAGATAATCGTAAGTTGCCTTGAATAATTTGCGAAACATCAAGAATATCATTAACTAATCGAGCTTGCGATCGAGCATTGCGTTCAATTGTTTCTAAAGCTTTGATTCGGGTTTTTTCATCAAATTTTTTCGTAACTAACAACCGCGACCAACCTAAAATTGAGTTTAATGGTGTGCGGAGTTCATGAGACAAAATTGCTAAAAACTCATCTTTCATCCGGTTAGCTTCTTCCGCTTGCTGTCTGGCAGCGTGTTCGCGGATAAACTGTTCCCGTACTGCTTCTGCTTGTTTGCGTTCTGTAATGTCTTCAATTGTGCCCACATGACCTAACAATGTACCATTATCAGAAAGCATCGGGGCTGAGCGAATATGTACCCAACGCAGGGATTTATCGGGTTGATAAATCCGAAATTCCCCAGAATAAGGTTGTCCTTGGCTAATACAATTAGGCCATTCAATTAATAAGCTTTCTCGATCTTCTGGTAAAGTCAGATTTGCGAATTCTTCGTACCAACTTTCTGCCGTAATAAACCCACAAATTGCCTGAAATTTGGGGTTACTATAAGTACATCTTCCAAAGGTATCAGTGAGGAATATGCCCACTGGAGAACAAGCACTTAAGGTGCGAAATCTCTCTTCGCTTTGTTTAAGTTCGGCATTCATTGCTGCTAGTTGTGCAGCTTGGTGCTGGACTTCCAGATTTTTTTTGAATAGGTCAACAAATACGGATACTTTGGAATTTAATATAACGGGATCGATCGGTTTTAATAAATAATCTACAGCCCCTAATGAATAACCTTTAAACATTAAGTTATCGCTAGTACTAAAAGCTGTGAGAAAAATAATTGGTGTATTGCGTGACCTTTCCCTTTGGCGAATCATAGTTGCAGTTTCAAAACCATCCATTCCGGGCATTTGCACATCCAATAAAATTACTGCAAAATCTTGATTCAGTAAACAGCGTAACGCTTCTTCTCCTGAACCTGCTTTTACTAAATTTTGCCCAAGTCCATCTAATATTGCTTCTAAAGCAATTAGATTTTCGGGATGATCGTCTACTAACAGGACGTTTACTTTGGGTTCAGATTGCATATACTTATTTCAACTTGGTAGAAATGGCATATATTTTTCCCGGAAGAAGATGAAATTTGAGCGATCGGCGATCGATTTCCGCTTCAAATTAAAATCTGAGATTTGATCTGGGAATTCAAGAAAGGAACTATTTCAGCTAAAGGTAAAATTTGCGGCATTTTTACGGCTTTAATTGCTGCTTCTGGCATAATTGGACATTCAGCCGTGTCTGGTTTTTGGACAATTACTGTTCCTCCGTAAGCTTGAATTTTGGCTAATCCTTTAGCACCATCACTACTAGCTCCTGTTAAAATTATACCAATAACTTGCTCCTCATAAGCATCAGCAGCCGATTCAAATAAAACATCAATTGATGGTCTAGCAAAGGTGACAGGTGCATCTTTAGAAAGAGCAAAATACCCTGGTTCTACTAATAAATGATAGTCGGCTGGTGCTAAGAAAACTATTCCGGGATTAATTGGCTGTTTGTCTTCGGCTTCTCTCACTGGTAATACACTTGTTTCTTGTAAATATCTAATTAATTCTCCATCCGAAGATCGATGACGATGTTGACCGATCGCTACTGCAACAGGCAAATTTTTCGGTAATGCCGATAAAATCGTCTGTACAGCATTTAACCCTCCCAAAGATGCACCTATAACTACTATTTTAAAATCCATTAGGCAATCCTCCGATAAATTTTTTCGTCACTATCCAACTCTTCATAATGATTTTCGTAAGCGGTTGTTTTCATTGTTTCATGTTTTCCTAAGCCTAAAATGCCAAATGTTCGCAAGCTTTCGTATAGTAACTTATGGACTCGCTCTTGGAGCGATCGATTGAAGTATATTAAAACATTACGACAGAGAATTACATTGAATTCATTAAAAGAGGCATCTGTCACTAAGTTATGGGGGGAAAAGACTATGTTTTCTCTGAGGAAAGAACGAATAAGTGCTCCATTATAAGCGGCTGTGTAATACTCGGAAAAATCACTTTTGCCACCTGCCTGAAGATAGAATTGGGTGTATTCTTGCATTAAATCCAGCGGAATAATCCCCGCTTTGGCTTTACGAAGCACAGCTTCATTCATGTCTGTAGCGTAGATGCGACAACGATGATATAGTCCTTCTTCAAACATCAGTATTGCTAGAGAATAAACCTCCTCACCCGTAGAACAACCTGCGTGCCAAATCCGAATAAAAGGATAGGTACGTAGTACAGGAATTGCCTTATCTCTAAAGGCAATATAAAAACTCGGATCGCGGAACATTGAGGTCACATTTACCGACAAACTTAATAGAAACCGTTCCATACAAGCAGGATCGTGTAACACCTTTTCTTGTAATCCTGAGACGGTGTGGACATTTTCGGCGTGAATTATGTTCCAGATTCGACGTTTTAAGGATGCCATAGCGTAGTCACGAAAATCAAAACCATAGTAGAGATAAATGCCTTCGAGTAGTAATTTAATTTCAATGTCTTCCAATTCATTTGGGTGTCTAGGGGACATAAAATGGGGGTAGGAGATAAAGTAGGAAATTTTCTATTTACCTTTCTTACTTTATCCTCATTTCCCTTAGTTTCTATCGATACAGCCATACCCGTAATAATGAAATTAATTGATCGTTATCAACAGGTTTGGTAATGTAATCTGAAGCACCTGCTTCGATACATTTTTCCCGATCGCCTTTCATTGCTTTGGCAGTTAAAGCAATCATGGGCAGATTTTGGAATTGTGGATTTTGCCTTATTGCCTGCATAGTTTCATAACCATCCATTTCTGGCATCATGATATCCATCAGGACTAAATCAATATCTGGATGATTTTGTAAAACAGAAATTCCATCTCTACCGTTTTCAGCATAAAGTACCTGCATTTGATGACTTTCCAACATACTGGTGAGGGCGAAAATATTCCGCACATCATCATCAACAATTAAAACTTTTTTCCCTGATAAAATCGGTTCATTTTGTTGCAATTGTTCCAACATTAAACGTTTGGGTGCAGGTAAATTAGCTTGAACTCGATGCAGGAATAAAGCGGTTTCATCTAACAAACGTTCTGGCGATCGCACTCCCTTGACAATAATTGTGTCAGAAATGCGGCGCAATTCGGTTTCTTCTTGGTTAGTAAGTTCTTTTCCGGTATAAACAACGATCGGTAAATAACCTAAATTTGGTTCTAGTTTGATTTGTTCAATTAATTGCAAACCAGTCATATCTGGCAATCCCAAATCTAGCACCAAACAATCATACTGCCCAGATTTAAGTCTAGTTAAAGCTTCTGCACCCGTACCAACACCAGTGGTAACGACATCACCATTACCGATTAATTCGATAATGCTTTGGCGTTGAATTTCGTCATCTTCTACGATTAGTAAATTTTTGACTGGACGTTCGACAAATTCTTTAATTTTAGCAAAAGCATTACCTAGTGCTTCGCTACTAATTGGTTTTTGTAAATAAGCGAGTGCTCCTTGTTGTAAACTCCGCTGTTTCCCTTCTTCCACTGACATAATGTGAACCGGAATATGGCGAATATTGGGGTCATGTTTTAAGCGATCGAGAACTGTCCAACCATCCATAACTGGGAGACGAATATCGAGGATAATCGCTGTTGGTTTAAATTCCCTCGCCATTGCTAAACCTTGATCGCCTCTGGTTGCTACTAATGCTTTAAAACCTTGTTCTTTGACCATATCTCGTAAAATTTTGGCAAATTTCAGGTCATCTTCCACTACTAGCAGAGTGCGATCGCCCGGTTGAATTTGGTCGCGATCGTCCTCAATTTCTCGGAACTGTATACTTACAACTGGAGCCCCAGAAGTATTTATTTTTTCTCCAGACCCATTATTTATAGGAGAAGGAGAAATTAAGGAAGTCGTTTCTTCCTTATTCCTTCGATCTTCACCAACTTGTCGATTTTTTACTCCGTCTTGGGATAGGTAAGTTTGTGGCAAATAAAGTGTGAATGTACTACCCTTGCCTACTTCACTGCTCAGCTTGATTTCGCCACCCAATAACCGGGCAATTTCACGACTTATTGATAATCCTAAACCCGTCCCGCCATACTTCCGACTTGTTGTACCGTCTGCTTGTTGAAATGCTTCAAATATGATTTGTTGTTTTTCTGGGGGAATGCCAATTCCGGTATCAGTCACCGCAAAGGCAATTACCATGTTGGCGCGGTTAAGATTTGCTTGTTCGGGACTCCAACCTTGATTTGCTACTCTGATATTTAAGGTTACTTGACCTTTTTCAGTAAACTTAAATGCGTTAGCTAAGAGGTTTTTCAATATTTGTTGGAGTCGCTTAGAATCGGTGTATATTGCTCTCGGTAATCCTGCATCAAATTGCAGGTTAAAATCGAGTTTTTTATCTTGCGCTACTTGGCGGAAATTTCTTTCAACGTGACTTTGCAAATCGACAAATAATGTCTGGTCTACTTCAACGGACATTGTGCCAGATTCAATTTTGGCTAAGTCAAGAATGTCGTTAATTAATCCCAACAAATCGTTACCAGCTGAATAAATTGTCCGGGCATATTCAACTTGTTTTTCCGAAAGATTCTTATCGCTGTTATCGGTTAACAGTCGGGCTAAGATTAACAAACTGTTCAACGGTGTCCGTAATTCGTGAGACATATTTGCTAAGAATTCGGACTTGTAGCGAGAAGTTAAAGCTAATTGTTCGGCTTTTTCTTCTAAGGAGATTCTCGCTTGTTCAATTTCGCGGTTCTTCCGTTCCACTTCCCGTTTTTGGACTGCTAGTAATTCGGCTTTTTCTTCTAATTCTTCATTAGTTTGTTGCAGTTGTTCTTGCTGGCGTTTGAGTAATTCTTCGGAAGCTTGGAGAGTTTTCGCTTGTTGTTCGAGACGTTGGTTAGTTTCGGTGAGTTCTTTTTGTTGACTGCGTAGTTCTTCTGCCAAAGATTGCGATTGTTTCAGCAATTCTTCTGTCCGCATACTGGCGGCGATCGTATTCAGTACGATCGCAATACTCTCAGTCAGTTGGTCGAAGAAAGTTAAGTGGATTTCGCTAAAGCGGCGGAAAGATGCCAGTTCAATTACCGCTGTAACTTGTCCCTCAAACAACACTGGTAAAACTACCGCATTTAACGGAGGCGATTCACCCAAACCAGAACTTATCTTAATATAATCTCCGGGAACTTCCGTGATTAAAATTCTTTCTTTTTCCAGCGCACATTGTCCAACTAAACCTTCGCCTAAATGGAAACGGTTAGCTAAATTTTTGCGTTCCCGATAAGCGTAAGTGCTGAGTAATTTTAAGAATGCTGCGTGATTGTCGCCATTTTCCATCAAGTAAAATACGCCATGTTGGGCGGAAACTAACGGCGCGAGTTCCGATAAAATCAGTTTGGAAACTGTTTCCAAATCTCGCTGACCTTGCAACATTCTGGTAAATTTGGCGAGGTTTGTTTTCAACCAATCTTGTTCGGTATTCTTTTGGGTAGTTTCGCGCAAGTTGGCGATCATTTGGTTGATGTTATCTTTCAGGGCGGCGACTTCACCTTGCGCTTCTACGGAAATAGAACGAGTCAAGTCACCTTTCGTTACTGCTGTGGCAACTTCTGCGATCGCTCTCACCTGTGTAGTAAGATTAGCTGCAAGTTCGTTCACGTTGTCCGTTAACGCCCGCCACGTTCCCGACGCGCCAGGTACTTTCGCTTGTCCTCCCAGTTTTCCTTCGATTCCCACTTCTCGCGCAACTGTTGTAACCTGATCGGCAAAAGTCGCCAAGGTATCGATCATTTCGTTGATCGTATCCGCCAGAGTTTCAATTTCTCCCTTCGCCTCCAGCATTAACTTGCGTTTCAAGTCCCCATTCGCCACCGCCGTCACCACTTTCGCAATCCCCCGAACTTGCGCGGTTAAATTTCCCGCCATTGAGTTGACGCTATCCGTTAAGTCTTTCCAAGTTCCCGCAACTCCTTTTACATCCGCTTGTCCGCCCAATATTCCGTCCGTTCCCACTTCCCTCGCTACCCGCGTTACCTCCGAAGCGAAGGAGTTAAGTTGATCCACCATCACGTTGATGGTGTTTTTCAACTCTAAAATTTCCCCTTTGACATCAACGGTAATTTTCTTGGACAAGTCGCCATTCGCCACCGCCTTCGTCACTTCCGCGATGTTCCGAACTTGGGCGGTTAAATTTCCTGCCATCGAGTTTACATTGTCCGTGAGGTCTTTCCAAATTCCCGCTACCCCTCGCACATAAGCTTGTACTCCCAGTTTTCCTTCACTTCCCACCTCTCTGGCGACTCTTGTTACTTCCGACGCAAAGGCGGAAAGTTGATCCACCATCGTATTAATAGTGTTTTTCAACTCTAAAATTTCGCCTTTGACATCAACGGTAATTTTCTTTGATAAGTCGCCGTTCGCTACCGCCGTTGTTACTTCCGCGATGTTCCGAACTTGGGCAGTTAAACTACTTGCCATGAAGTTCACGCTGTCGGTTAAATCTTTCCAAGTTCCCGCAACTCCGCGAACTTCTGCTTGTACTCCCAGTTTTCCTTCCGTTCCGACTTCCCTGGCAACTCTTGTTACTTCCGAAGCAAAGGAGTTGAGTTGATCCACCATTGTATTGACGGTGTTTTTCAACTCCAGAATTTCGCCTTTGACATCAACGGTAATTTTCTTTGATAAGTCGCCGTTCGCTACCGCCGTCGTCACCGCTGCGATGTTCCGAACTTGGGCGGTTAAACTTCCCGCCATAAAGTTTACGCTGTCCGTTAAATCTTTCCAAGATCCTGCAACGCCGCGAACATCTGCTTGAACTCCGAGTTTCCCTTCGCTTCCCACTTCCCTAGCAACTTTGGTGACTTCGGAAACAAATCCCGAAAGTTGATCGACCATTGTATTAACGGTGTTTTTCAACTCCAGAATTTCGCCTTTAACTGCTACGGTAATTTTCTTAGAAAGGTCGCCTTTTGCGATCGCAGTCGCCACCTCAGCAATATTCCTCACTTGCGCGGTTAAATTTCCCGCCATCGAGTTCACGTTATCCGTTAAGTCTTTCCAAGTTCCCGCAACTCCCTTAACTTCCGCTTGAACTCCCAGTTTCCCTTCCGTTCCGACTTCTCTGGCAACTCTCGTTACTTCTGATGCAAAGGAACTTAACTGATCCACCATTGTATTTATGGTGTTTTTCAATTCGAGAATTTCGCCTTTAACATCTACAGTAATTTTCTTCGATAAGTCGCCACCTGCGATCGCAGTTGCCACCTCAGCAATGTTCCGAACTTGCGCGGTTAAATTATCCGCCATCGAGTTGACGTTATCCGTTAAGTCTTTCCAAGTCCCCGCAACTCCCTTAACTTCCGCTTGAACTCCCAGTTTTCCTTCCGTTCCCACTTCCCTGGCGACTCTCGTTACCTCCGATGCAAAGGAGTTAAGTTGATCCACCATTACATTAATAGTGTTCTTCAACTCCAAAATTTCGCCTTTGACATCAACGGTAATTTTCTTCGACAAGTCGCCATTCGCTACCGCCGTTGTCACTTCCGCAATGTTCCGAACTTGGGCGGTTAAACTTCCCGCCATAAAGTTCACGCTATCCGTTAAATCTTTCCAAGTTCCCGCAACTCCCGGAACTTGCGCTTGTCCGCCCAGTTTCCCTTCTGCGCCAACTTCCCTCGCTACCCGCGTTACTTCCGAAGCGAAGGAGTTAAGCTGATCCACCATGATATTAATAGTGCTCTTTAACTCGAAAATTTCCCCTTTAACATCAACGGTAATTTTCTTAGAAAGGTCGCCGTTTGCTACCGCCGTTGTCACTTCCGCAATGTTGCGAACTTGGGCGGTTAAGTTTCCCGCCATCGAGTTTACCGAGTCTGTCAAATCTTTCCAAGTTCCGGCAACTCCTTTAACTTCCGCTTGAACTCCCAGTTTCCCTTCCGTTCCTACTTCCCTGGCAACTCTGGTAACTTCACTCGCAAAGGAGTTCAGCTGATCCACCATGACGTTGATCGTGTTTTTCAGTTCTAAAATCTCGCCTTTAACATTAACTGTAATTTTCTTGGAAAGGTCGCCGTTTGCTACCGCCGTTGTCACTTCTGCAATGTTGCGAACTTGGGCGGTTAAATTTCCTGCCATTGAGTTGACGCTATCCGTCAAATCTTTCCAAGTCCCCGCAACTCCTTTAACTTCAGCTTGAACTCCCAGTTTTCCTTCCGTTCCCACTTCCCTGGCAACTCTGGTAACTTCACCCGCAAAGGAGTTTAGCTGGTCTACCATTGTGTTAACGATCTGGGCAGTTTGGAGAAATTCGCCGCGCAAAGGTCGATTTTCGATTTCTGTAGGAATTGTTTGAGATAAGTCGCCGTTCGCAACTGCCCGAATGACTCTAGCAGTTTCAGCTGTAGGTTGTACTAAGTCGGTGATTAAAGTATTGAGGGAGTCGATCGAATTTTTCCACGCCCCTTTAACACTTCCCCCCAAAGAAGCACGTTCGTAAATTTTCCCATCTTTGCCGACGACGTTGCTAATGCGATCGAGTTCCGCCGCCATGCGTTCGTTCATCTCAATAATATCGTTGAGAGTGTCGGCAATTTTGCCCGCCATGCCTGTTTGATCGATCGGCATTCGCGTCCCGAAGTTCCCCTTTTTGACTTCGGTTAATGTTCTTAACAGTTGTTTGAGGTCTAGTTGATCGCTGTCTATAGTTGTTTGTGCCGTTGCCATAGTCTTTTCTTTAATTACTGTTTCTGTTTTTATTTAGAGTTATTCCTTCTGACTTCCGCCTTCTTGCAGTAGCAAAAGTGTCAAAGTTATATCTGGCACAATTATCCAGCGCAATCCGGGTTCAATGCTCTCTATCGCAGGGTAGATGTAGGATGAAATATTATATTTTTGTTACTAAAGGTGGCAATTGTCACAAAAAAAGTAACTAACTTACGGTAAGTTAATCTTCAGTTTGTTTCCTGTGATTGGTACTTTCTGGATGAGTGCCTTTGCTATATCTAATACTTATGTAACTGTTGTACCTGACAAACAGAGATAAGCTACGGAACAGGTTTTGCGATCGCAAAGATGGCATGATATGTGTAATAAAGTTTTGGAAATAACCATATTCTCTTTGGTACGTTGTTGCGCTTCAGCGTTCTTGTTAAAACAGCTATAAACGCGAAGACAACACCACAACATTGATAACTAGAAAAAGGTATTGATTAACATTTCTGTTGATTACAAATCTTCTATATAAAGAGGGAGTTTTGTGCAATTTAGCTAAGATATGCCAAGGGGAGATGGGGAGATGGGGAGGTG
>NZ_JADEWG010000177.1 GCF_015207735.1 [Phormidium] sp. LEGE 05292 | reverse complement strand
CACCTCCCCATCCCCCCATCTCCTCGTATCCGTGAGATATCCAAGCCAAATCAAGGATAAAGCCGGAAAATTCCCTCCAGTATCATTGAGATTTTCTTTGTTTGGTTGTTGATTCCTTAGCAGTTTTTGGGCATTCTAAAAAAAGAGATAAATCTGTCGGAAGAGTGATGACAAGTTTTATGAGCCAAACAACCAAACTAGAAGCCGAATTCTTTTTTCAACATGGGTTACGTCTAAGTGAGGCAAGGAACTATGAAGAGGCGCTAATTAGCTTTGATACTGCCTTAAACATACAGTTTGACTATCATAGCGTTCTTTGTCAACGAGGATTTGCGCTAGGAAACTTAGGTCGCCATGAAGAAGCACTGATAAGTTTTAATAGTGCTTTAGCTCTTAAACCTGATACCTCCTGGATATGGCATAACAGAGGGATAGCTTTGGGAAAATTGAACCGTCATGAAGAAGCTTTGAACAGTTTCGACAGAGCGTTAGAATTTAACCCACATTCCGCTAATAGTTGGCATAATCGCGGTATTACCTTGAGCGATCTGGGCAATTATGAAAAAGCTATTATTAGTTTCGAGCAATCTGTACAATTACAACCTCAAGCTTATTGGGCTTGGTACAATTTAGGCATTGCTTTGGGTAAAGTAGGTCGCTATGAAGAAGCGTTAAATAGCTTTGATAGAGCTTTGGAATTTAATCCTGATGATTTTAATTGTTGGTATAACCGAGGCATTACATTAAGTCATGTTGGGTACCATCAAAAAGCGATCGTCAGTTTTGATAAAGCTTTGCAAATTAAACCTGATGCTAATCCAGCTTGGTACAACCGAGGTGTAGCTTGTTGGAGAATTGGTAATCATGAAGAAGCAATAGCTTCTTTTAATAAAACTTTTCCGGCTGACTTTGATGATTACAGGAATTGGTTTCATCGAGGTCTGACTTTAGCACAAATCGGTTTGTTGGAAGAAGCGATCGCAGCTTACAACAAAGTCCTAGAATTTAAACCAAAGGAACACAGAGCTTTATATAACAAAGCTTGCTGTTATGCTCAACAGGGCAAAGTAGAACTAGCAATTGAAAATTTGTTAGCAGCTATGGAATTAAACCCTGATGAGTATAAAATTATGGCTCTAGAAGACCCTGACTTTGACAAAATTCGTGAAGATGAACGTTTTGAGGCGTTAGTGAGTACCTAATGAAATTCTGGAAACACTGCTATCAAGGATTGCTAGATTTATTTCTGCAATCTCAATGTCCTTTATGTCAGCGTCCTACTTCAACCGATTTTTGTCCCTATTGTCAAAAACAATTACAACGCTGTCAAATACCTCAACCAGAAAAGTTTTGGGGAAATGATTTCCCTGTTTTTCCTTGGGGAACTTACAGTGGCTCCCTAAAACAAGCTTTGTGGACTCTAAAATACGAAAAACAACCAAAAATCGCCCAACCTTTAGGTTTTTGGTTAGGAGAAACTTGGTTAAAATCTCGGTTAAAGTTGGGCAAAAAATTGATTGTTGTACCCATTCCCCTGCATCCTAATAAGTTGCGTAGCCGAGGCTTTAACCAAGCGGAATTATTAGCAACAAGTTTTTGTCAGGTAACTAATTTGCCTTTACAAAAAGATGGTTTAGAACGTATTTCTGAAACAGAGGCTTTATACAGTAAATCGCCAATTGAAAGAAAAGAAAGTTTAGTAGGAGCTTTTAAAATTGGGAAAGCTTTTCGCCAGCGTCATCCTAAAGCGGAAGTGTTACTGTTAGATGATATTTATACTACTGGAGCCACAGCACTGACCGTAGTTGATACCCTGAATAAATATGATATTAAAGTTTGTGGCATAGTGGCGATCGCTACTTCAAGAAACAGCTAAACCGCAAAATTCCCATCTCAAATAAATTTTGAATGAATTAGTGCTCAGTAGCAATCTCAGTTAGTCGATCGACTCCAGCAAATCTACGTAAAATTCGGTTTCGTTCCAACCGATTCAGAATCCGGGCGATTAATTCTGGCCCGATAATCGGTTTCTGCACGTAATCATCTGCGCCTATAGCAAACACCTGATGTACGATTTCAGGATCGTTATGACCTGAGAGAAATAATACGGGCAACTCACTCCAGCGTGGATCGCTGCGAACAACCTGGCAGAGTTCAATGCCTCTAAAACCAGGCATCTCTATATCTAAAATTAGCAAATCAGGTATACAGGCAGCGAGAGTTTGCCAAAATTGTTGGGGGTCTGCCAAAGTGCTGACTTGAAAGCCCCAAGGTATTAGTAAAGTAGATAAAGCGGCTAGCAATAGGCGATCGTCATCTACAATTAGGATTTTGGCTTCCGGTTTCTGGGTGCGGTTGAGTTCCATACTAACTGTTTTGAGAATTTCCTCTGGACTAATAGGTTTCTCTAAAAAGATATTTCCCCCCAAACGCGCTACTTCCACTCGATCGCTTAATTGATTTTGTGCTGTCAGTACTAACACAGGAATACTCGGAGTTTGTTGCACTAGTTCAGCTAGTAGGGTTAACCCGTTTTCTGTAGTGTGACGAAAGGTGAGTTCTAGAATAATCACATCAGGTGGAAGGCATGAAATGAATCTTCTGGCAGCTGTCGGATCTATTGCTACTTCTACCTGAAAACCCCATGCGATCGCTTCCCTTTTAATCTGTTCCGTCAGCAGCACATCATCATCGACAATCAACAACCGACTCGATGCAATTTTCACATCGGGAGTCTTCGCTGTTGTAGATGGTTTGTTTTCTACAACTTGCTTTAGTTGCCCAACCAAGTACTCAAATTGCCGTACCTCATTTTCCCCCAGAGACTCTAAGCTGAGCAACTGTTCGATCTGCCGCGCCACCTCTGAACTTTTTGGTACGCCAAAAGAACCGAGCGAGCCAATCAAACGATGAACTTCCGCCTGTAATGACGATCGCAGTTCGCTGTCGAGAGTTCCGGTGGACAGTTGCGCGATGGCTCGATCGAACAGCACCATCTGCGTTGCCAAACTCTGTTGAAATTTCCCCCAGATTTGTTGCATGATTAGCTGTACTTTGGCTTGAGCTTGGCGCTTGTCTGCTGAAGCAACGGTAGCTGGATGTGTCATTTCTTGACAAACCCTTGGTGAGAAGGAATCTTCCAGTACTTTCAGCCGATAACCTAATCCGTATATCGTCTCAATCAAACTTATTGTCATTCCCGCTGTTTTTAGCTTTTGCCGCAAGCCCTTAATTTGGGTAGAAACCGCTTCCTCTTGTGGAAATTCGCCACTAGGCCAAATTTGGTCGAGGATGGCACTTCGGCTGAAAATCCGCCTGGGATTCCGCAGGAAAAGCTCTAATATGCTGTACTCTTTCGGGGTTAGGTGTAACAGATTTCCGCTATAAGTAACTTGGCAAGCATCCGAGTCCAGCTGAAGCTTTTCCCAAGTCAATACAGTAGGTAAAGTAGAATTGCTCCGTCTTAGTAAAGCCTGAATCCGAGCGATTAATTCCGCTAGTTCGTAAGGCTTGACGACATAATCATCGGCTCCCGCCTTTAAACCAATTACCCGATCTGTGGTGCTGTTTTTGGCGCTCAATAGTAAGATTGGCGTTTGTGAGCCGTGCGATCGCAATTGGCGACAAAGACTAATTCCATCCAGTTTCGGAAGAATAATATCGACTATTAGTAGATCGTAGTGAAAGGCTTGAGCCAGTTCCAAACCCGTTTGACCATCCGCCGCTATCTCGACAGTATATTTATAGCTGGTGAGTTCTTGTGCTAAGACATTCGCCGTCGTCTCATCATCTTCTACTAGCAGAATTTTCATTGGAACTCATTCCTTTTCACGGAATTTATTCCTTAACTCTACCAAGGAAATGCTGATAACCTCCGCGCTTTAGCTGGAGGTGAAAGCTCATCCTGGCTCATAAAAATTGGTTAACATTTTCGGCTGACACAGCTTAATCTGAAGCGTAATTCCTTTGGCTCCCTCCTGTTTTAAATCTTCCAAGTAGCCAACATGAGCACAAGCAGCTTCCTGAATACTAGCAAAAGGCCCAAAGTAATAACTACAGGATGGGAATAAGGTAACAATTTCTACCCACCAGGCAAATTCAATTTTTTCTTGTTCTGTAAGGTTGGTTAAAAGCATCATCAATCTTCCTGGCTAACAAGGGCAAGCAGAATTTTACATTTTCTTACCCTCACTTGTTTAAATTATTGTTGACAGAAAAGTAATTTGTTATATGTTAAACTCTTCCATTTATAGCTGCTAGTTGCACCTCCAGGAAGAGTATCAAATCTTCTGGGGAATATCTACTTCTGAGTAGCGATCGCACTTTGGGAGTTGCGGTAATTTAGCTTTTTAATTTGCGATTGGCTAGAAACTCTGTCATTCAACTAACTAGAAAAGATTTGTTCAAATCGAAACCTTGCGTTTGGCACTGCTCGAAGTTATTTTTATTATAGATAGACATAAGATTACGGACTCCCTGATGAATGTAATACTCTATATCTAATCGCTGTTTAGTTGGATATAGAGGTGATATCATTTGTGTTGAAAAAGCTTCCGAGCCTTCTACTACAGCGTACTTATTAGGAACGCGGCTCAGAACATAAGCAACTAAATCCTGGTATAAGCCTGTGGCTGCAAAAATTTGTTTATAGGGATACTTTGGATAGGTTTCCAAAATCTTTTCTATCTCTTCTGCGACTATAATTAAGGTAAGGTTGAAAAGTTGTTTTCCCATTTTTTGCTCCTGAAAGCTTGTATTGGTAATGATTTTAAATTAAGCTAAAGCGCACTAAATTGTATATTTTTGCTCTTACGCAAAAACCGTCTTAAGCTTGCATCGCATCTAAATTGTATATTTTTGGTGTTAGGCAAAAACCGTCAATCCCTCTCCCCATCCCCCCATCTCCCCATCAGCCTAAATATTCAATTTAAATGCGTAGCAGTTTATCGTCGTTATATCGGTATTGTTAACACCAATACTGTTTGGTTATAAGAAAAACAAAAAGGTGGAGGGGAAAGGTGGGATTATTCCTTTCACCTATCCCCAAACCTCAACGGAGATAATTAAACGCTTAACCTAGCAGTGTTGGGTGCATTCCCATACTTCAGAGATTAAGAAACAAATTTGAGGAAATTTTGAGGAAATACAATTTTTCTTTTAAAATAGGAAAAAATGTAAAACCCACATTTCTTACCCTAAAGTGTGACCAATTCATCTCTGGGGTGGAGAATGTGGGCTAAAATATGCGTAGTATTTTCACTTCATCCATAGGTTACAACAAGAAAATGAGGAAATGTTGAGGCAAGCAGATATAGCAACCGCCAAAGCAGTTAACTACTCGTGATAAGAGCACCACGAGGCGGAGCCTCTATTTCTCGTTCCCAGGTTCAACCTGGGAACGAGGTGAAAGGAGGTAGAACCTCCTTTCTGGAGCAAGATCTGAAAAGCCTTCGGCTATATTACCATCCCAGCGTGGAAGCTACTTGATCTGCTAATGTCAAAGGGTCAAAGGGTTTGGCAATCACTCCAGCTACGCCGAGTTTGGCAAATTGGTATAAGTCTGTGGACTGCACTTTAGCAGTCAACAAAATAACTGGAATTGTTTGAGTTACTGAATCTTTTTGCAACTCTCCGAACAGTGTGATTCCGTCCATATCAGGCATCATTACATCTAGTAAGATTGCATCTAAATGTTGGGTTTGAGCTATAGTAAGTCCCTCTTTAGCTGATAAAGCTGTTAGTGTCTCCCAACCGCCTAAGTTTTCCAGACAAGCTTGAACTACGGCAGAGAGGTTTTGTTCATCATCAATTACCAGAATACGTTTTTCTGGTGTCATAAGTAATTTTGTTTACACTAGAAAATTTTAATACCTACAATTCATGATACGGTTAATCGAGGAGTTTTGGCAAGGTGAAATAGAAGCTACTGCCTTCTCCGACAACGCTTTCTACCCAGATTTTGCCGCCGTGCTGTTTGACGATGCTTTTACAGATTGCTAAGCCTAAACCTGTTCCTCCTTTTTGGCGGGAGTCAGAAGCATCGACCTGTTGAAACCGTCCAAAGATAGTATCTATTTTATCAGCGGGAATGCCGCGTCCTTGGTCTTGAATTTGAAATAAAATTTGGTCAGTTTGGTCTTGGATACTGAGGGTAACTATAGTTTCTGGGGGTGAAAATTTAATGGCATTACCGATCAAATTAACTAGAGTTTGAACGATCAAATCGCTATCTGCCCAAACTTGAACGGAAGTCGGTTCTACAAATAAGGTAATGTTGCTCTGTACTGCTAAAGATTGCACGGTTTTTACAGACTGTTGCATGAGTGTTACCCCATCGCACCACTGTTTATTTAGTTTGACTGTCCGTGCTTCCAGGCGCTCTAAGTCGAGAATATCGTTAACCAAACGTACTAAGCGTTCGGTATTTTGAACGGCAATATCTAACATTTGTTGGGCAGTTTCTGGCTTGTCTTGCAAAACTCCAGAGGCGAGTAATCCCATAGAACCGCGAATAGCAGCTAGGGGAGTTCGCAGTTCGTGACTGACGATCGAAATAAACTCTTTTTTCATTATTTCAATGGCTCGACTGTCGGTAATGTCCTCCACTGTACCCACATAGCCAACAAATTCATCAACAGCAGAGAAGATGGGGGCGAACAGCACTCGACCAAAACGAATGGTTCCATCTTTACGGATGTAGCGAGTTTCAGAGGAATATTCTTGCCTTTGGGATAATACTTTTGCCCACTCAGCTGCAACTTCCTCTCGATCTTCTGGGTGAATGAACTCCACCCAACTTTTTCCCAAAGCTTCATCAAAGGTGCAGCCACAAATCATTTGATGGCGGGGATTGATATAAATACAATCTCCCTGAGTATTGGTCATGAAAATGCCTACAGGCGAGCTTTCGCTGAGGGAACGGAATTTAGCTTCGCTTTGTCGGAGTGCTTCTTCTACTTGTTGGCGAACCTCTTCCAGGTGCTTCGCTAGGGTGATATCTTGGTGAACCGCAACCAGAACATCACCATAATCAGGATGCTTAAATACAGAACAAGTCGCCTTACACCAAAAAGGAGTTCCATCTTTCTTGACATTATGCACTTCGTATATAGCTTCACCGTTTTGTAAAACCGCAGATCGAATGGCTTGAGTGACATCTTCAGCAGTTACCTCTTCAGTTGCGTAGTTGACAATTGAAACGTGCCGATCGTTGAGTTCACCAGAGTCATAGTCAAACATCTGCTCAAATTTAGGATTGGCATAGACAATGACTGCATCACTAGCTCTGACTAAGCATACGCCTTCTGCCATGTTGCGGGTAATTACAGCTTGAAGCTCTAGGATTTGTTCAGTACGTTTGCGATCGCTAATATCCAACAATACACCGAGAACTCGCACAGGTTGCCCTAATTCATTGTAGACAGCTTTGGCACGAGACATTAACCAATGAACAGAACCATCAGGATAAATCACTCGATGTTCAGCGGCGTAATCGGTTTGGTTTTCTATCGATTCTAAGAACTTTTGTTCGACCCAACCAAGATCGTCAGGATGAACGTGACTGCGCCAAAGCTCACGAGTTGGCTTAATGCTAAAGGGATCTAAACCTAGTAGAGTGAACTTAATATCGTTCCAGACGAGATATTCGCTAGGTAGCTGCATATCCCAAAAGCCGACGTGGGTTAAGTCTAAAGCTAGTCGGCGGCTTTCTTCACTTTCTTGTAGGGCGGTTAATGCTTCGATTAGGCGATCGTTTACCTCAGATAATTTTGCTGTTCGCTCTTGTATCCGTTGTTCTAGTTCGGCATTCAGTTGTTGTAAAGCTCTCTCGGCTTGTTTGCGTTCTCTCAGTTCAGTCTGTACTTGTTCAAACAGTTCAGATTGCTGAATGGCAATGCTCATTTGGTTGGCTAGCTGTCGCATGAAATCGATTTCTGTTGATTGCCACTGGCGCGGCGCAGCACAGTTGTGAGCAATGAGCAACCCCCACAATTCACCGCCCTTGACAATGGGAACTACTAGATTTGCCCTGACTTGGAAGTTTGCCAGTAATTGCAGGTGACAGGGGTCAATTCCCGCTTTATAAATATCGGATTTGACGGTAACTAAGCCTTGTTTGTAGGGTTCGACATAGTTTTCGCCAAAGCAAGGGTCATAAATTTCGGTCGATAAAATAGCTATCCAGTGAGTGCCCACTGATTCGGCAACAACGGTTCCTCGCCACTTGGGGTCAAATTGGAAAATAATTACCCGATCGGTCTGAAGCAATTGTCGGATTTCGTTTACAGTGGTTTGGAAAATCTCCTCTATATTGAGTGATTGGCGAATTTTTTGGGTGATTTCCATAATCAAGCGTTGTTGCTCAAATTTTTCTTGCAACAATCCTTGTGCTTGTTTGCGTTGATCGATCGCTGTCGCCGTTCCAGTCATGTGGATCGGTTCTCCCGCTTGGTTATAAAAAGCGTGTCCCCTAGCTTCAATCCAATGAATGCTACCATCAGGCCAAACCACACGATATTCTACTTGGTAAAGACTGTTTTTTTCGATCGCCTGTTGTAATGCTTGGTTGATTGGTTCCCTGTCGTCAGGATACAAGCAAGCTAAAAAGCTTTCGTATCTTCCATCAAACATTCCCGGAGTCAAACCAAATAATAGCTCGTGATCGACTGACCATTGAATTTGTCCGGTTGGGATGTCCCAGTTCCACATCCCCATTTGTGCCGCTGATGGCGCTATCCGCAGTAGTAATTTGGCTTTTTCTTGTGCTAATTGTTTGCTGTCTCGAAAACGATCGGTTAGTAGGTTGATTGTCACAGAAACTAACAGAAAAATACCTAACTCAAATACATCTTTCCCTCGATCGAATCCAAATATATGTTGAGGTGGAATAAAGAAATAATTAATTGCTAATGTGGAAAAGACAACGGTAACGAATCCCGATCGCAAATCACCATACCAGGCAGTGACAATGATGGCGAGGTAGAAAAATGTGCCAATGGTGCGGAACATAAATGGTTCTAACCACAGTGTCAGGAGTAAGGCGATCGCAGTTGAGCCGATCGCCACTCCATAAGGCACTAATCGCTGATAAAATCTCATTGCTTTGTCTTTGTCTGCCTAAATGATTTGATAAAGTTTTGCTCTTACTCGCAATCCCATCCTAGAAAGCTTGCCACTTGTTTGTGTAATGTTAGTGGTTCAAAAGGTTTAGCGATCGCTCCTGTAGCTCCTAACTTTGCAAAGCATTCTGGCTCAATCAATTCTGCTTTAGCAGTGAGAAAAACCACCGGAATATTTTGAAGATCGGGATTTGCTAGCAGTTCTTGCAGAAAGGTAATTCCATCCATTCCAGGCATCATAACATCAAGGATAATCGCATCAGGTCTTTCCCTCTCGGCCAAGAGTAACCCCTCTTCACCAGAAGCCGCCACTATCACCTTCCATCCTGCCAATACTTCCAGAGAAATTTGCACCAATGTTCGTAAATTCCTTTCATCTTCAACAATTAGAATTCGCTTGGTAGTTACAGATTCCATTGGTACTTCTGATATACTGCTGGATTCGAGAGAACATTTGCTGAACTTCACCATATTTATTAATTCGATCCACTTACAATTGTAACAAAATACTGGGATTTAAATTAACTAATAAAACACGATTTAGATTAATCATCGAGTTTCAATTTCTTTTTTTACTTGCTATCTATTTGAATATCATGTGCATAAAACCAAAAGATTTTCTCGGTTTTAACATTTTATTAATTAGTTCTCCATACTCTACATCTAAACTTACGAACAAAATTTGAGGAAATTGTGAGGAATCATCAAAGACTAAGTAAGATATAGAAAAACTTGATCCTCGGAAATCCCAGTCGCCAGCCCCCAGTTTCCCAAACCATTACGAGAGAGCCAGAACTGTCAAGTCTCTCGACGTAGGTTGGTTGTCGATTATGTCACAATTAACAAGCTTATGCTTTTTTTGCGAGGTTACTTCGCTTCACCATGATGCAGAATTATTTAGCTCGTTTTAGCTGCTTTTTCGTCCTACCTGCAACTTTGCTGATTCTGGTAAATACTGCTCCGGCTGTCAAAGCTCAAAAGCAACTATACAACCCCATTACCTTACCAACCAATGGCGAAGTTTCAGACTCCCTTTCCGATAAAGATATTCCTATGGGACAAGGTGGATTTGCTAGAGACTATAGTATTGAGTTAAATGCTGGAGATAATATTGCGATCGATCTCAGTTCCGACAGTTTTGACACTATAGTTACCTTAATGAAAGGCGGTGTAACTGTGGTAGAAAATGATGATGGCCCTGATGGAACCACTAACTCACTATTATTTACTCGAATTAAAGATTCGGGGACTTACATTGTGCGCGTGCGTGCTTTCGGCGAAACAGCTGGAGGTCCTTTTAAACTGAAGGTAACGCGCCTCAAACCCATTTAATTTTTGTAATTGGCAGGTTTGTAGTAGCGACTTCAGTCGTATATTGCTAAACAAAAACACTGAAGTCCTCACCAGGAACCTGGTTTGTAGTAGCGACTTCAGTCGTATATTTCTAAACAAAAACACTGAAGTGTTCACAACGAACCTAGTTTGTAGTAGCGACTTCAGTCGTATATTGCTAAACAAAAACACTGAAGTCCTCACCAGGAACCTGGTTTGTAGTAGCGACTTCAGTCGTATATTTCTAAACAAAAACACTGAAGTGTTCACAACGAACCTAGTTTGTAGTAGCGACTTCAGTCGTATATTGCTAAACAAAAACACTGAAGTGTTCACCACGAACCTAGTTTGTAGTAGCGACTTCAGTCGTATATTGCTAAACAAAAACACTGAAGTCCTCACCACGAACCTAGTTTGTAGTAGCGACTTCAGTCGTATATTGCTAAACAAAAACACTGAAGTGTTCACCACGAACCTAGTTTGTAGTAGCGACTTCAGTCGCAATATTTATAAATAGAATTATTTGGGAAAAATCCCCGCTAATAGACAGAGTAACAAGGCTTCAGTCCACTCTACAACTGCTCCGTAGGTGTCGCCTGTATGACCGCCTAATTTGTAATTAAACCAGGCACCTGTTAAAACTGCGATCGCACTTCCACCAAATGCCATTCCCGCTGACATTAACCAGCGATCGCTATCTAAAATTAACAAAAATCCACTCAAACTCAAAAGTAACAATAGTCCTGGTATCAAGTCACGGGCAGAAAGATTTGATTCTTTATGAATTGCGCCTTTGCCTGTGGGCTTGAGGTAAGGGTAACAGATAATCGCCACTAATTGTCCCCAACGTCCCCAACCTGCTACTGCCATTAAAGCTAACCAACGATGGGTTTGAATGTCATGCAGTGCAGCGGTTTTGAGTAGGATAATAGCGATCGCAGCCATCGCCCCAAATGCCCCTGTCAAACTATCTGACATTACTTCTAAGCGACGTTTGGGATCTGGGGTAGCTAGTCCATCGGCGGTATCCATTGCCCCGTCTAAGTGCAAACCACCAGTCAAAGCAATTCCGGCTAAAATGACTAATACCGACTTGGTTAACACTGGCATTCCCAACAGCTGCAAGCCAGAATCTAATAATCCCAGCATTCCCCCAATCATCAATCCAATCACAGGTGCAAGACGGGCGATGCCGCGAAATGCTAACGTCCAACTACTTGGCACAGGTAAACAAGTATAAAATGCGATCGCAGCCGCTAACGTCGCCGTTTGCTGCTGCCAAAATCCCCACACCCGTTTAGTCCAATGTTTTTTCTTAGTCATTTGTCATTTGATAAAGCAAGGCAGAAGGCAGAAGGCAGAAGGTAGAAGGCAAGAAGGCAGAAGGCTGAGGGCAGAAGGCAGAAGGCAGAAGGCAGAAGGCTGAGGGCAGAAGGCAGAAGGCAGAAGAGAAGGTAAAAATTCCCCTTGTCCCCTTCCTTGTCCCCTTGTCCCCTTGTCCCCTTG
>NZ_JADEWG010000176.1 GCF_015207735.1 [Phormidium] sp. LEGE 05292 | reverse complement strand
ATTAATAATAAATTGAAATTACTCAAACGTTGTGGATTTGGCTTTAGGAATTTCCGCAATTTTGAATTAAGAGCTTTATTGTTCTGGCACTTCCCTAATAATTTAGCACAGTAAGTACGGAAGAACCGATATTTACCGCTAATCCACTGTTTGCCTTCCAGCGGACTACTAATGCGACGACCGGAGTTTTCTAAATCGTCCAGTTCAATGTAAGCACAGTTTTTGGTGCAACTAACAGCAAACCCTTCTACATCAGAACCAGAAATAGTATTTTGTCGCTTGGTTTCGGATGCACCATAAATCATGTCGATTCGCATCACCCCACCACCTACTTCTGCTATTGGTACTGGAAATTGAGACAGTGGAATTTGATTGAGATTGGGAATATTAGCAATTCGTTCGGTTTCCCAGCCAGTAAACTGTTCGAGGTTGACACTAGTTAGGTTGGGTATTTGTGAAATTGAAAACCCAGATAAGTCAATTTGGTTAAGTTGAGCTTCTGCTAACTTTGGTACTCGTTCTATTACTTGACTAATTGGTAGGTTATTTAATTGCGGAGTATCGAGGGAAATTTGAGAGGTTAAAGTAGCCAACGGTGGCACTTCACTCAATCGAAATTGACCTAGATTGGGAACAATTTCAACCAGATGTCTGAGGGTTTGCTTCCCTACCAATGGAAATGCTGACAAAGCTACATTTTGCCAATCTGTGCTATTAGCTACAAGTTGTTTAATTGCTGTCAAGGAAAGGATTTCTGGTTTAAGGTCGCTAATATCTGTTAGTTGTAAAATTTGCTCTAGTTTATCACCTGCTTGCCAACTTCTATTACCAACGTTTCCTGCATTGGGAACGGGTGGAAAATCGCTAAAGCTAATCTGATTCCAATCGGGTAATAATACTTTAGCTTGTTCTGATTCCCAAATTCGAGTAGGTAATGGATTGGCATAAGCCATTGATGAAAAGCTTAACCAGATCAACACAGAAATAGCGAGCGGTAATATCAAATTACATCGCTTTAAAATACTTTTGACATCAATGCAGTAATTGAATTGATTGGAACGGTTCATTAGGTTCACCGTTATTTTTTGTGGCTTTGACGAATAAAGAAAGGAGTGGCGATTAACTAGTAAGTAGAGAGTGAGTAAAAAAACTCTACTCTCTATTTCTTACTGTCTGTTAATTAAAGCTAATCAAGCTCTAGTTCAAACTGTGGATTGGAACGAGTAGGGGAATCTGTCCAAGCACTGTCGGCTAGATTAGATGAGTCGTAAACGTTTTCTTGATAGCCATCATCAAAATTACCTTGATGCGCTTTCTCTGGTGAGGCATAACCTAATGTATCTTCATCGGCATAGTATCCAGAGTTTTGATAGCCTAAATTTGGCTCGAAGGAAGTATTGTTCATGGTTTAGATTGAGTCAGCTAAGTAAACAACTTCAAACTAAATCATTCTGAACATCTACTACTTCACCAGAACTGGTAATTCTTAATCATTATAATTACCCCCTCCACTTGGAGGGGAGAACTTTAATATTAGTTAGTCTATAGAGTTATAACTTTTAGTCCTCTCAAAATAATTACTTTTGATACAAAGCACGAGTAAAATCTAAAACTTCTCGTTTACGTTCTTCAGATAAATTCCCGATCGCAGCTACAATCTGTTCTGATACTGATAACCAACTTTTAGTTTTAGCCTTCCAAACCACTATAAATTGTTCGGGTGATAGCGGACAAAGAACCTCTGTTTCTCCTTCTTCGTTAGTAAATTCTATCTCATATTTACCATCAGCATAGCAATCTACAATTGCTCCTCGCACTCCCGCCAAAAGATTATACTCAGGCAAATTAATTAGCAATTCAATTACATCAAATAATTCTGGTTCAATCATCTTCTCCTCCGCACGAAAAGGGTTACTAACCTAGCTGCATCACTACCTGACTCTACTATCCAACCTGTACGCACAATTTCTTGCTGTCCTTGTATTCCAGTAATTTCTAAATCTACTCGATAACGTTGTCCGTGTTCATCAGCTTGTCCTAAAATTGCTTCAGCCTCAAGTGCTTGTGCTGAAATTTGTTCTAGCAAAGGCTGATAATTATCTCTGGTAAAGCCCAAATGAAGCTGAAACATTACCGCTTTGTCACCGCCTATGGGGTTGTCAGGATTAAGCGCATATTCCGTCAATTTACGGGGGTCAATGACAAGGCGATTAACGATATCTCTTAGGTTCATTCTGCTTTACCATACATTCTATTCTAACTAAACGTCATAGAGATTAAATTTATTATAACTGTTTAGATGATTAGTTGCTAGCAAATAAAATGGATATTAAATTGCCCTACTACTAAATATTTTTCTAGTTAGGGCAATATTTTTACTCATTTAACGGTTAACTCTGCTGCCTTCAAAACTGCTTCTATGTCGTAATCAGTTGGTAGCATAATAACCTGGTAATTGTAATTATCTAGAGGTTGAGTGTCAGGATGATTATCCAATAGGTTTTGAACAGCATCACAAAAGGTATCTTGTCCGAATGTTTCTAAGATAAAACGTAGTTTGGCAACACAGTCTTGCATCTGTTTGTTTTTAGATTTAAATTGTTTCATCTTGGTTTAACCTGTTAATTGATAGTTATTTGTTAGCAAGCGCAACTTTAGTCATTAATTAATTTTCACGATACACTCGTACTTCAGCTAAAAAGTAATGATAATTAGCTAAAGATTTAATGACTAAGTGACTCTCTTCACTTACCGCGAGCGCGGTAGCTAAAAAAAGCTAGTATTTACCACTGTGATGAAACTTACCGCCAAATCAATTATTCGACGTTACTCCTGTACCCGCAGTAGAAAAGATAGTCCAGGTTCTTTTTATTCCTGGGCTGAAACCCAAGTAATGATGCAATATAATCAGTTAGTTCAGGTTGTTGAAATAAACAACAGTAGCTTTTTAAATTATCCCTATCAACTAATCAATAATCCTGCCGATTTAAAAACAGCACTTGAACCATTTATGGCAGCAAAAATTATTGGCATTGACTGTGAAACATCAGGAGGAATTGACCCATATCGAGCCAAAATTCGGTTAGTGCAACTAGCAATTCCCCATCATCCAGTTATCATTATTGATTTAGCTGCCATTGATAGTGCAGATTTGTCACCATTGCGCCAACTTCTCAGAGGAAATGCACTCAAAGTAGGACACAATCTCAAATTTGAATGGATGATGTTAGCACAAGCTGGATTAAAACCAAGCCGCCCTTTTTTTGATACCTACCTTGCTTATCGGGTGCTAACTGCCGGACTTAAATGTAGTTTATCTCTAGAAGCAGCAACAGCACAATTACTAAATGTCAAATTAGATAAAAAGTTACAAACAAGTGATTGGTCGGGCGAACTAACAGCTGCTCAATTACAATATGCAGCTATAGATGCGGCAATTGTATTGCCTTTACGAACTAACTTGAAACGTCAATTAAAAAAGGCTTTGTTGTGGTCAACTGCTTTACTGGAATTTGCTTGTTTACCAGCAGTTGCTCAAATGGAACTAAATGGAATGTGGTTAGATAAACAACAATGGCAATTATTGAGAACACAGCTAGAAGCACAACAAAAAACACTTACTAGAGAGCTTTCTTCATTGCAAATCCCATCACCAAATCAACAAATTTGTTTACTTCCAGAATTCACTAATTCTATCAATCTTCGCTCTCCCAAACAAGTTTTAGCTGCTTTGCAAGCCCAAGGAATTTCCGTTTCTTCTACTAACAATCAAGCTTTAATTCCTTTAGTTAATGAATATCCAATAATACAAGCATTGCTGGATTATCGTAGTTTAGCAACCAGAATTAGCACCTTTGCAGAAGGATTAGTACAGCACGTTCATCCCGTTACTGGACGCATTCATCCAAATTGGTTTCAAATAGGAGCTAAATCGGGTAGATTTAGTTGTCGAGAACCGAATTTACAAAATGTTCCCAGAAATCCAGCTACTCGGCAATGTTTTAAACCTGCATTGGGCTATATTTTACTGAAAGCAGATTACAGTCAAATTGAACTACGAATCATGGCTAAAGTGAGTGGCGATAGTCGGATGATTGCTGCTTATTCAAAGGGTGAAGATTTGCACAAATTAACTGCTTCTTTAGTATTAGGTAAGTCGTTATCTGAGATTAATTCGTCAGAACGACAGCTTGGTAAAATCATCAACTTTGGCTTGATTTATGGTATGGGAGCCAAGAAATTTAAAAATATGGCACAAGCCGAACATGGTAGAGTTCTGAGTTTAGAAGAAGCTTCACAGTTTCGCAAACGCTTTTTTGAAAGCTATGCTGGCATTGCTGAGTTTCATAAGCATATTCGTAAAAGTTGGCTTCAAGGAATTAGAGAAAGTCGCACTTTAGGAGGGAGAAGAAGACTTTGGTCTAAAGATTCTCAGCCATTGCTTAACGAGATGTTGAATAACCCAATTCAAGGACTGAGTGCTGATATTACAAAACTGGCACTAGCCAAATTATTTGCACCGCTGAATCGAACAGGAGCCAGGTTGATTTGTGTAATTCATGATGAGATTTTACTAGAGTGTCCGATTGCTGAAGTGGAACCAGTTAAAGCTTTACTAAAACGCTCCATGGTAGAGGCTGGAGACAAATTTTTAACACCAATCCCCTGTGAAGTTGAAATTCAAATGGTTGAAAGTTGGGGAGGTTAAATCGGCTTTATATACCCAGCTAGGTTGGGTATTTCTGAAATGAAATAGTGAGGAAATTGAAGTTTTTACCAACCCGCTAATGCGGGTTTTTTTATGAAATTCGCTTTATCGACTTAGAGATTAAATATGTCCAATTATACATTTGTCCCACCTATCTGGATTATTTGTCCACATGAAGGATTAAGATTGAGGATTGCTATTGAATCAGAATTGTTGGGAACAATTACTGATGGCGAACAACTTCAAACAATTATTCGTTATCAAAGATTTGGCACTACTCCTGCTAATGGGGATTTCATCGAAGGTATCGCTGCTGTTACTTCTAGTGCAGGATTAGTAATAGGAATTCATCGAAGATTGTATATTACTTGGTTGGCTCCTGCATTAAACCCTGCATTAAATTATAGTCGTTATTTTGTGACAATTTTGGCACTGCCAACAACAATGACTTCTCCTCCCAATGACTATCCGGCTGCTGTCAGTTTATTAGAAACGCAGCGTTTTTGCGAACCATCTAATTTGCCAGAAGATATTGGCAGGCAACCGCCTTTTTATCTTGAATAACTTAACCGCGATTGCGGTCAATGGGTAGCAAAACTTCTGTTGTTATTGTTACCCATGAAAAGTTTACTTGAAATTCCCTTAATTAATTCAAAAATTCGCATTGAAGTTCGGCAGCACTTACGAAAAGAACCCTACCAAATTAAGAGCAAGAAAGATTTAATTCCTCACCTCAATCGGAATTTGAAACATGGCTGGCTCTTACCAATTTTAGCGCAAGTAGACCGTTGTCTTTGGGGAAGGTGGGATTACTGGGCGAGGTGTCAAGCAGTTCCGGCTCATGCTTGGACGAGATGGCAAATGGAACCG
Source organism: [Phormidium] sp. LEGE 05292 (assembly GCF_015207735.1). Classification (GTDB taxonomy): domain Bacteria; phylum Cyanobacteriota; class Cyanobacteriia; order Cyanobacteriales; family Aerosakkonemataceae; genus Floridanema. The sequence goes on along the minus strand of NZ_JADEWG010000176.1, from coordinate 6,460 downwards.
ATGTTAGCTCTTTTGGAAAATCGAAAACCCGAACGATTACCAAAATTTGTGATTCAAGAAACGCTACCAAATTCACCTATTCCCCAAATTGAATGGCAGTATTCGAGCATAGCAGAAAGTATGCTAAACAATACGCTTAATTGTATTCCCAAACATGGGGAATGGCGGACTTGGAGTGCTTGGGAATATTTGGAATATTTCTTGAGTTGGGTTTTGTTTGGTTTCGGTCATCCAGCTTACAAAAGTTTACCAAAAGAACCAGCAGGTTGTGAAGGTGCATCAATGCGTTTATATCAGGTTTTCGATTTGTCTATTATCCTACTTTATCCTGAAGATTACTTAGGTAGAATTCTGCCTGATATTTGTGGTAAGAAAGCTCAAAGAAATGCTGGGTTTTATCCGACACCGTTAGTGGTTGCTAGTTTCATGTCTCAAGTAATTAGTCATGAAGAAATTGACCGAACTGCTAGTTTTTCTGAACCTGCTTGTGGGACGGGTACTTTGATGTTGGCACAGTCTAATAATTGTTTGTCTGGTATTGGTCAAGATATCGACCAGGTTTTGTTAAAGTGCGCTTTATTTCAGTTTTTTCTGTATGCACCTTGGTTGGCAATACCAATTTGGTGGTTGGGTCAAACTGATTTATTACTTGGTAATAGCTTATTAGCCAAACAGCCTAAGTCAATGAATGCGGTTTATTGGTATGAAGAATGGTTTGAAACTGTTGAAAATAGGGAAGCAGAGGAGAATATCGAACCAACAATTGAGATAGTAGAACCAACAATAACCCCGGAAATAGTAGTTCAAGAAGTAGTGCAGGGTAAACGCAAACCGAAACATAATCCAGCTTCAACTAAACAAATGAAGTTGTTTAATTTGGATGATTTTAGTTAGAAATTTAATCACTCGATTCTAGCTGGGCGATACTCAAAAAGTTCTTGTTCGGTAGCAGCAAATTTAGAAGTATCTTCACCCGATGCTGGTTTAGCAAATGATGCTTGGTTACGAATAGCTTGAATGTCTTCAGAACTTCGCTGTGACGATAGTACAAACTGAGTTCTTTGATAGCGCAAGTCAGCCAGTTCAATTTTACCAGGTCTACCTTGACAATATGCACGTTCGGCACAACATTTGACAGCATTAGCAATCTCAGCTGGGGTAGCACCAGCATAATCAGATAGTAGCGAATACCATTGGCGATCGCTCCAAGGATTTTGTTGACCTTCACCAAATTGCTGTGGGAAATATTTAGCCAGGTGCAGATTAAAAATTTCGTACCTGGCACCATTATGGGGTAAATCGACAAACCAGATACCACCATCATCAAACCTCCGAATTAATTCAGAAGGTAGCATTCCCAATCGCTTAACGGTAGCTAACATCAGTACATCAGAAGTCTGTTCTTGCATCCAAGTTAGTAATTTCTGCGATAACCTTCTCGCTATACCACCATCTGCGTTAAAATCCCACCCAGCAAATCCTTTGTCGAAATCATCTGCAAATAATACACAACCGCCTAAATGTTCTGCTGTCTCTAAAATTTTAGCTAAAGCTCGGTCTGGATTGGCACTACCTAAAATGTTACCCCAACTCATTGCTAGTAGTGCATAGCCTAATTTTTTGGCAGTCAGTTTTGCACTTAAACTTTTACCAGTACCCGGTGGTCCCCAGAATAACATTCCTTTTGGTGGTCTCAAATTATATTGTTTAGCTTCTGGTGCTAATAGTTTGACAACATCGTTTAAGTATTTATCGAGTAAGTCTAAACCGCCTGCAACTGGAACATCAGGTTTGGCAATAAATTCTAAGCCTTGGTCTTTAAGTTGAAATATTTTATGCTCTAATACTAATTGGGCAATTTGTTCGACTGAACAGGTAAGAGTTAGCGACCGCTCTAGCAGCAAATTGATTTCACCAGTAGGCAATCCTTGACAAGCTCTTATTAATTGGTTTTTGGCTGCTAATGGCTCGTTATGATACTCTAAATATGAAGTGCGTTCGCAGAAATTATTCACTAAAGCTGCTACTTCAAAATTATTAGGCAAGGGACATTTTAAGATAGGTATTAGTGGCTGTAACTTATTAGGTAATTGGATATAATCGCTCAAAAGTACCCAATACTGTTTAACTTTCCGCCACTCGGATTGAAAGAAGGCATTTGCTAACTGCGACACTCGATATGCTGGCAGAGAAGGGTTTGTTGATTCTAAAATATCTTCTAATAAGAAGATACCAGCTTGGTCGGATTCTAATAAGAACTGCAATATATCATTTTTTACATTGAAGTCAGTCGGTTCTAAAATGAATTGCTCGTCAATGTATTTGAAAACTTGAATTGCTGAATAAGCTGAATTCCAATAATAAGCGTTTAGATTTTTTTTGCCAGCTAATTGTGCAAAGTTTGATAGCACTTGTTGGCGGTCGGCACTATAATATTCTAGTCCCACAATTGGCGTACCTTGAGCTATTAGTTTAGGCCAGTCGTTAATACTTTTCATGAGAAATTAAACGTATTATTTTGATTATTAATAGTTTGATAGGTAAAGCTAGGAGAAACCTTCCTACGATTGAGCGAAAGCTTACCCCTCTAATTGGACGGTAGTAGTTATGCCTAGCGGCATTCAGAAATGAAGTTAAGTTGAGTGTCGATATGGCAACAACCAAAAAACAAACCGCCGCTTCTCCTAAGACTACATCGAATGGGGCTAACGGTAAATCAAAGGCTAATGCTGCACCTTCTACTACTAAATCAAAGCCAGTTGAAGTAACATCTAAAGCAAAACCTCAGCTTTCTCCAGAACAACAAGCTGAAGAATTGGTGAAGATTATACGCAATGCGATTCATAAGAAATATGGCGTGACAATTCAACGCCGTGACAGCCGTGTTTCTACCAAAGTTGGTCATGCCACACGCGAAAAGTTGGGTTTGGATGTGCAAGCTCAAATTAACAAGCGCAATGGCAATGGTAATGGCAAAAAGTTTGATTGGCAAGAGTGGAATAATACGGTATTTCCCAAATTATTCGGTCGTCCTGATGCTCTCAAATACGATACTGAAGTGGTAGCTATGGCAATGGGTAAGCTGTATGATAGCATTTCGGAAAATACGGAAATGGCGATCGCTGACTTAGTTGAATTTAACGTTCAATCACTCAAGCGTCGTAACGAAATTGCCAAAGAATCTGAAGCTGAGGATGACGACTTTGATGATGATGATGACGAAATTGATGATGTTCTCGATGAATTGGATGAAGAGGAGGATGACGAGGACGAAGAGGACGAAAATAGCGAAGATGAAGACGATGACGATGATTTTGAATTAGACGAAGATGAAGAATTTGAGGAGGACGAGGACGAGTAAACGCTAATTGTTTACCACATTTTAAATAGCCCTGTATGCTAACAACAGGGCTTTTTTTTAGTAATCCTGTAAACTATCAAAAAAATATGGGAGCGTGAGAACCCTTAGCTTTTAAGCAGGGGTTTGATAGCGACGCATGGGGATTTATCCGGTGTGTTTTTCTTATTTACCTCGTTGGGCTTCGATATATTTTCTAACCACTTCAGTAATAACTTGTCCAGTTGTCGCTACAAAATAAGTTGGTGTCCAGCAGTGGCAGCACAAGCAGCAACAAAAAGCGACAAAGCATTTACATAAACACAGAAATAAAATCCTGCTGAGTAATCAGATTAGCAGCAACTCCATTCAAAATGGCTAACAACTGATTATTGCTAGTCAAACTAATCAAAGTGTTATTTTCACTTTGGACTATGCTCAATTGTGAAAAGGTTAAATTAGCAGACAAAACTAAGAAATCTATCCGATCTTGGAAATCGGTGACAATATCATTACCTTGACCAGAAGCTAAAACAAATTTATCAGAGCCATTACCACCTGTAAGTACATCATTACTTTTGTCACCACTGAGGAAATCATCACCATCACCAGCAATTAGGGTGTCATTTCCTTGACCACCATAAAGGGTATCATTTCCGACATCACCATTAATCCTGTCAGCACCTTGATTACCAAAAAGTAGATCGTCTCCAGCACCGCCGCAAATATCATCGTCATTATCACCACCATAGATAGTGTCATTCCCATCATCTCCGCTCAGACTGTCATTACCCAAATCCCCAAAGATCGCATCTTCACCAACATCTCCGCAGGCTATGTCGTCATCTTTACCTGCGAAGATAGTATCATTACCATCTTCGCCAAAGATGGAGTCGTTACCAGTGTTGCCATGAAGGAAATCATCACCGCTACCACCGAAAATTAAATCCGTTTCGCTAGTTCCAGGGGTATTCCCACCACCGCCGAAAATGGTATCGTTGCCTTGATCGCCAGACAGGGTATCATCGCCGCGATCGCCAAATAACAAGTCATTATCTTGATCGCCGCGCACTAAATCATTACCCTGACCACCATGCACAGTATCATCACCTTGATTGCCATTAATAATGTCGTCACCTTGATTACCATAGAGCAAATCATCGCCATCGTTACCAGCTATCCAATCACGTCCTTCACCACCAAAAATTGAATCCTTACCTTGTCCACCAAATAAATTATCTTCACCAATTCCTCCCATCAACAAGTCATCACCTTCGTTACCGAAAAGTGCGTCATTGCGATCGCTACCCATCAAGAAATCCTGACCATCAGTACCGAATTGAGAGTTATCAACTGAATTTAGCGCTATCGACACACCGGGAAGATTGTTAATATCAGCACGGATAATTTTTTCATCGAAACAATCTACACTTTGGAGCGTTTCCGCATCATTAACGGTTAAACTGAAAGGGAGGTTAACAGTAGCATTCGCCGAATCTGTAGCTTTCAGGGAAATGTTGAGAGTTTCTACATCATTAACAGTTGGAGTCCCGACAAAAGTGTGAGAAATTGAGTTGAAGAATAGCCAACTTGGTAAAGGATTGCCAGTAGTTAAAGTTGCCGAGTAAGTAAGACTGTCGCCAACATCAATATCTGTGAAAGTATCAGCCGGGAAAGTGAAATTAAACAGACTGTTGACAGTAGCAGTTCGATCGTTAATTGGAACATTAATAAAAGGCACATCATTAACTGGGTTAACCGTTAAGTTAACAATAGCATCAGTATCAGCATAATTTGCTCCATCAAACCCACACCAATTAAAGCTAGTATTGCCATTCCAATTAGCAACCGGAGTAAAGCGAAGTAAGCCTAATTGGGCTGGGGAAATTTCTTCATTAAGCGTCACATTGTCGTTACCTAATTGTAATGTGCCGTTGTTAGGTAGAGTTGTAACCTTAATTTTGCTCAAACCACCGCCGCTAGAATTGGTAAAATTGCTGGTAAAGTCAGCTTCTGTGAAACTAATACTGCTATCTTCGTCACCGATTTTGTTGATGTTGCTGCCAACTGGTGCATTGTCATTATCAATTATCTCCACTGTAGCAGTATTGAGAGTGCCAATTGCGATCTCAGAACTAGGATTAACTAACGATATACTTAAATTTTCTGTGCCTTCAATTAAAGTATCATCATTGATGGGAATGGTGACAGTTTTACTGGTTTCATTAGCAGCAAAGTTAATAGTCTGAGTGGTGTTATCGAAATCTGTTCCCGCTGCAAAAGGTTGAGTTCCACCAGTAGCAGTTCCATTGGTTAACTGTACTTGCACGTTACTCGCATTATTGACAAAACCAGTGCGATTAATGGTGATAGTTGCACCGATTACCGTACCATTTTCGTTGATTTGATAACTAGCTTGAGAGAAATTAACAGTGGGTTGCGAAAATTCAAAAGCACCAATATCTACTTTAGTGCCAAAAATACGCGCAAAACCCGTCCCTCTTTGGTCAGTAGTAATGCCTGCTGGCACTTTAGTATTATCGCCTGTATCAATTGCAGAGGAACCTGTGTTTAAAGCATATGTTTTGGTGAAACCGCCGTTAGCAGCTAAAGCAGCTAAGTTGGGGTCAGTGGCGATAGGTGTACCGTTGAAGGTGCCGTTAGTATTGGAACTAGTAACGATAATATTTGGGGCAGTGGCATTGACTGTGGCTATGCCTTGGTTAGCTGCGCCGCCTCCCGCTGGGACAACATTAGTAGGTTGATTGTTGACTAAATCGTTACCACCTGTGGTGTTGCTGATAATGGAATTGTTCAGAGTAAGGCTGGCGTTAACTACACCGCTACTGTCGTAGGCAAGTTCATATATTGTCCCGTCTGCTTGTGCGCCAGTACCACCTGTTCCGGCTGTATTGGTATTAAAAGCAAGAGTACTGTTGTTAATGGTAACGTTGCCGTTGAGGTTAAATAGCGCCGCACCAAAACCGGAACCACCATTAGCGCCGCTTCCTCCCGCTGCCGTATTGCCGGAGAGAGTGCTATTGGTGAGGGTGACGTTACCGTTGTGGTTGAAGATAGCACCCCCCATACCTGCACCGCCACCGCCATAGTTGAGAGTACCGC
>NZ_JADEWG010000175.1 GCF_015207735.1 [Phormidium] sp. LEGE 05292 | reverse complement strand
GGACAAGGGGGCAAGAGAAATTTTTACTTTCTGCCTTTTCTTCCCTTCTGCCTTCTGCCTTTCAACTACGTTGCCAGACTTTGATGGTTTTATCTTGGCTGGCGCTGACGAGGGTTTGTCCGTCGGGGGTGAAAGCGACGGCGTTTACAGGTTGGGTGTGACCAGTGAAGATGCCAAGGAGTTTTCCCGAAGAGAGATGCCAGAGGCGGAGGGTGTTGTCTTCGCTGCCGCTGGCGATGATTTCTTCTTTGGGATCTAGGGCGATCGCATAAATGGCACCTATATCTTCTTTAATAGTGCGAATTAGTTTCCCAGTTTTCCAGTGCCAAAGTTTAATTGTGCCGTCGCGACTGCTGCTAATTAAAGTTTGATTATCTGGGCAAAAAAGTAATCCAGTGACAATATGAGAATGTGCTGTTAAAGTATGCAGTAATTTAGCATGGGGAGATTCTGATCCTGTTTCATCTTGCAAATACCAAATTTTAATTTTGCGGTAACTACCACTGGCAAGAAAAAGTCCATCTTGACTAAAAGTTAGGGAATGAGGAACACCATCACCCCAAGAAATAATCCCTGATGCTTCTCTCTGGCGACGGTTCCATAAATGGATTTTCCGGTCATCCCCACCACTAGCTAGAATTTGTCCGTTGGCGCTAAAACTTAAACAACGAACTATACCATTATGCTGTTCCAAAATATCAATTAAATCTTGAGCCCCTGGATGCCAAATTTTTAAGGTTGTGTCTGTACCACCACTAATCAGAGTATGATCTTCAGGGCTAAAAACCAAGGAATTAATTTCATCTATTTCCCAGTTTTTGACCCAAGGATATTCAGAAAGAGTACTAATTAATTGCCCATCTGTCAAATCCCAAAGGCAAATTACTCCGCGACTCCCACTAGCTAAAATTTGTCCTGTTAAATTGATAGCTAAACTATTAATTGCGTTATTATGTCCTGTCAGAGTGTAAGCTAATTTCCAACCTACAACTTCTTGATATAAAGAATTATCATCATTTGAGATTTTAATATTTTCTGAAATTAAAAAGCTTTCTGTGATGGGTGTGTTTGCTTTCTGAAAAGATGCTAGATAACAACCAATTCCTCCTATGTATAGTAGATCGGTTAATTTCAGGTATGTTTTCGGCCCAGTGAATGTAACTTGGTTAGTGGGAATAAAACCTGTGAAAATAATTGGAATTTCTGCTGTTGTCCGAGTGTCAGGAAACCCCAGTAAACACATAAATAATAAAACTTGGTGATTTTTTAGATCGTCTGTGGTAACACACCAGCGAACTTTATCTTTTTTGAGGCTATTAAAACTTTGACGATCGCAAACATAAACCTGAATTTTTACTTTCGGTATATCAGTTAGGATATAAGTAAATTTACTGGCGTTACTCAAGTTTCCTTCTGCATCTAATTCTATATTCGTAAGGGGGTCAATTTCCAGTTTTTCAACTAGATTTCCGAAACAGTAGTTAAGACTCGCATCAACCAGTTGTTCCCGTAATAAATATTCATAAGCTCCTTGTCGGAAGTGTTCCTGAAACTCTAGCCAAAAGTCATAATTATTCGGAATTTTAGATTGATTTTCAGCTAGTCTTTCGGCTTGATGTTGACATAATTGTTGGATTTCTTCAAACTGTTCTTCGTTAATAGTAAACATTTCACTATGACACCCGCGAATTTTTGTTTCCAGCAGGGAGTAGGCCATAGCTTTTTGCTTCTTTAGGCGTTGAACAAAGTCATTTTGAAGAAATTTTAGTGGGGTAGTCCAGTCCATTGTTTACTATAACTTAGCGTTATCTTCTAACCTTCTATTTGCTATAGATTGAGGAGAAAGTTTTTGATTATTTTGCCCATTTCTAACACTGGGAGCTAAACTAATTAAATCTTCAATATTGCGGCGCATATTGGCACAAATTGTATCTAATGGCAAGTCGTTGGTATCATATCCAAAAGGATTTTCTATTTCCACGCCAATTTCTTCAATTCCTAATAAAGTAAAGCTAATTATTACCACAACCAATCCCGTAAACCAGCCAAAATTCTCAACCATTTGCCAAGGTAATGATAGACAATAAATTAGTAAAAGTTGCTTTAAATGTATAGCATAGGCTAGGGGTATTGGTGTTTTCAAAATGCGTTCACAACCTCCTAAACAATCTACTAATTCATTGATTAATGTTTGTAATGCTGTTAACTGATAGATGTTTAAACAGTTACGCTCGTATTGGTATTGTAAATAATCGGAAATCCAAAAAGCAACTTCTAATGGAGGATTATTCATTCCTTTAAGCTTATGGTATTGCTCTGGGTGTATTAGTCCTTCTAATTGTTGACTTACAGGTTCAGAACGTAAGTGTAATTTAGTGGCGATCGCAAAAGCAACCAATAATCTTAATGTAGCAATTTTCCCTTCTCTGTCTTGTGGTTCTTTTTCTTCCACAGATACCCAAATTTGTCGAGCTAAGTTACGAGTAGTATTAGTAATTATTCCCCAAATTTTGCGTCCTTCCCAAAATCTTTCATAAGCCGTATTAGTCCGAAAAACCAACAATAAACCTAACACAATATTGGGAATAAAACTACCTAAAAAAGGTAAGGATACAGCTAATCCGTGATGGTGCATTGCAGAAACAATCACGCCTATTACGCCACAAAATATGGCGCGGGGTAAAACAGCCGGAACAACTGAACCTCGCAACTGAACGGCTGATTTATACCATTGTAATTTGTCTCTTAACATCCGATTTTGTCTGCCAAACTATTTTGAACTTTCTACAAACGATAATACTCTGGCTCTCTGGTATTTGTGGTAAAAACCCTGATTTTGGGCGCAACAGACAGGGTATTAGCGACTGGATTCCCTCTACAGTAAGGGTTTTGCACTCCCAAAATAATCTATTTCTCATTTTTGTCACAAAAATGTCATAGAATTTTCATAAAAAATTATTGCAGTTTCTTGATTTAGTTGCTAATCTGTGCATATTACTGCTTCATGTCCCTTGTGTATTAGGAGATGTACTACCCATGCTCTACGTTGTGAGTAATTCCAGAATTGCCTGAAGATATTTTTCTGATGGCTACTCGTTGACTGTTCCACTAGGTAGCCCAGAAACTTCTTTGTTGTTAGTTTAACTATTTCTATGGCTAATATTTTGGTACTTGACTCGGTTACTTTGGGTAGTTTCTATCAACATTAAACTTTTCTGATTCCAACTTTAAGGCAGATCTCAGATTAAATTTACGAAAATGAGGTTCCCAGCAATGTTTCTGAGATATGTCTTGAGTTTCTAATGTCAATTGTGAGTTATTTTTGTCTCATTCCCCACCGAGATTGTGTTAGCGAATTTATTAACTCGGTGAATAAAAATGGTGTGAGACCTCTACTCTGGAGGTTTTTATGGATATTCTAGGAAAAACAGCTCTAGTTACTGGAGCTTCTCGTGGAATTGGTCGTGCGATCGCACTAGAACTAGCAAAAAATGGAGTGAAACGCTTGTTATTAGTAGCTAGAGATCGCCAACGTTTAGCAGAAGTAGCCGCAGAAATTGAACTTTTAGGGGTAGAAGTTGTCACTCTACCTTTGGATTTATCGCAGTTAGTCAAGGTGAATATTGCGATCGCTCAAGCTTGGCGAGATTATGGCCCAATTCATCTTTTAATTAACTGCGCTGGAGTTGCACATCAATCACCTTTCTTGAAGTCGCCTTTGCCAAATGTTCAGCAAGAAATCGCGATTAACTTGATGGGAATGTATGCTATGACGAGGATCGTTGCACGACGGATGGCAGCACAAAAAGAAGGTACAATTGTTAATGTTTCCAGCTTAATGGGTAAAATAGCCGCACCCACAATGGCAACTTATTCAGCTACTAAGTTTGCTATTTTAGGATTCACTCAAGCTTTGAGAGGTGAATTAGCACCATACAATATTCGAGTAGTAGCATTGCTACCTTCCTTAACAGATACCGACATGGTAAAAGAATTACAATGGTTTAAATGGGTACAACCAACAACTACCGAAAAAGTTGCTAAATCATTGATTACCGGATTGCAGAAAGAACAGCCAGAAATTTTAATCGGATGGCAAAGTCATTTAGCAGTTTTAGGTCAAAAAATTGCCCCTTGGCTAGTAGATAGAGTTTTACTCATGGCTGCACCTTTACCTGACAATAAACCCAAACGTTACCGACGATTGCGAGAGGCGAGAATCTCTAATTAATTAACAAGTACAGGTACGTTATTGCGCTTCATCGCTCTTATTAGCTCCAAAGCGCAATAACATAAATTTTTTTTATTTCTAATTTCTCGATGCTATATATTTAGTGGTTAACCACATTTCAAAATCTTCAGCCGCTGCAATTGTTTCTAACTTATCCAGCCGTCTTTCAATTTTCTCTACTTGCTCTTCTTCTAAAGAATCTGACAATTTTTCATCAGAAAGCCAGACAAAAGCTGACCCGACTGCGGCGCTAGAAGCAATGACAACTGGTACAGTAACATTATCTTTAGCAGGTGAAAATATCATCCAAAAAGCAAACATTCCAGTAGCTAAAGACCAAATTTTCGTAGTAGCAGCAACTCGGATATCTGTAGTTTTTTCAGGTTTTCTTATTTTTGATTCTTCTGGTTGATACATAAGAATTCTGGTGTTCCCTAAGTCCCTTTACTAAATAAATTGCCACATTTAGCAAAGGTAGCGCGTCATACCAGAGGTTTGTATCAAATGGATTAAGCATTATTACATATTACTTGGGGAATAGAACTTTGGCGATCGCACTTTTCAAATCCAGCTAAATCGATCGTCTTCTCAACTCCCAATACTGCTCGGTTAAGGGTAGGGGCGTTCGCGAGTGCGTGCCGGAGGCATCAGCATTCGGGCGACAATTTATGTACTCAAACCCTAGATTTTCTGTCCGAATGCTTCGCCCTTCCAAAGGCAAAAAATGCTTAACCGAGCAGTATTGTCTCAACTCCTACATTTCAATTCCTAAATCTCGCAACCGTTGAGCTAAAATTTCCGCCCGACGTTCCGCTGCTTCTGCTCTTTGTTGAGCTTCTGCTGCTATTTGTTGAGCTTCTGCGGCGTGTTGTTCCGCTGCTTCTGCACGTTGCTTTTCCCTTTCTGCATCCGTCAAAATCAAATTTCCCTGTTCATCATACCAACGTAACCATAAACGATTAATTCCTTGATATTCACCTTGCCATAATCCTAAGCCCAATTCTAAGGGAGGCATCCAAACTTTTGATTCTGTTAAATTTAACTCTTGATAACGACCAGAAACTAAACTAAATACTCTTAATGTATCAGTGTAGCGATCAAACACCACATAATAAGGAACCCGCAAAATTCGCTCATAAACTTCCCACTTAGTAGGAGGTTGATTAACACTACTAATGGTCTCTCCCAAATCTTCTTTTTCCGTACCCGGAGAGAGCAATTCTACTACGACAAAAGGACTAATTCCCTCTTGCCAAAATACATAACTCAGGCGTAAATCTCCCCCATCATAAAGTCTCGGAACTCCCACAACCCCAAACCAATCTGGTCGTTTATACCAGTTTTGATGACGGACATCGTAATAGAGATTCATGTCACTTTCGCAAAACAATTGTTCGGGAAAAAACTGGCGCGGACGAAAAGTAAAACTCAAAAGTTGGGGTTGCAAATCATGAAATTCATCAGGCAATCCTGGTTCCTCCGGGTTTTCGCTGGGTAAATCATACATTGTCGGCAAAGTTTCTCTGGGAGAAAGAGGCGGATCAGTTTGTACTACTGGATATTTGAATCGAAACATGGGAATACTCATTCCACTGATTGCTATCTATCTATAAAATATTTTGCATCATTGTGTGCTAGCATTGGCAGTATTAGAGCTTAGAAATTTTTTATTTCCAAATAAGGACGGAATATTTTTTCTATTTTCTTTTCATCCTCTATATTTTTTATAATCTCTAACTGCCAAATTAGTTCCCTCATTCCTCGTGTGTCTACTTCTATATCGTCACAATTTATACTTAAAGTTGTGCCATCTTCTTTTTTATATGTTAATGTTGTGGGAAAACCCTGCTTCAATTTTATAGTTTCTTCTAACTTTTGAAATTTTAAAAATTTATTGTATGTTTCCTCAAGCCATTCATTTATTGTTTGATCATTGAAAATAAAGCTTGCTTCACGACGCATTTTTTTGTATTCTTCTATTTGCTCAATATCAATCTTGCGGGTTTGAGCAATTTCTGATAGCAATTCAATAATTGAGTGATATAATACAAAACGTTTATTATACAGACTTAACTGTAAGTTGGTTCGATTTACCTTATATTGCTGATAAGCAATGTAAGCTGCTATTCCGGCAGTTACAAGTGGTGCTATACCTCTTAATAAAATTTCCAAAATTGTTGTATTGAATGAAGTAGATAACTTCTCTATAAAAATACCAAATATATAAAATAAATAGGCAAATAATAATGGGAAACATAAAATAGGTAAAGCAAGTTTAAAAGATATTTTTATGAAAGGAGTAAATTTTTTATAATAACTTGAAAATTTATCATCAATATTGAAATTTTTATTAATTACAAAAACAGCTATTAATAGCCCAAAATAAAAGCCAAATATCATCCAATTACTTTTCATGCTTCTCCTTAAAAATTTTAATTACAGACTATTTACGATCAACGTGCTTTAATTATTCTGGCAATTCATGACCCATAGCAATTCCAATCAGTATCCATTCTTCCAGCACTTCTAATAGTTCCTTTCGACAGCTTTCCAAAGTACTACCTGTTGCCCATACGCCAGTTGCGCCAGGAATTTCCCCATAAAAACCTTCATCTTCCTCAAGCATTTCGTAGTGCGCCGCTTCCATTGCTTTCTGAATATATTCTTGAATCATTATCTACCTCTGCCTAAGTTTGATCGCAAAATCTCACAATCATTATCTTAATCCTTGCTCCCGCAAAACTTCATCAACCCAAGCTGCATTTGTTTCTGACAAAGCTGGTACACATTCTCGACTATAATCAATCTGCAAATCATAGCCTGCAATATCATAAATATTATGCAATAGATTCTGTAAGTCTAACACTGGTTCTTCATCTCCTGACTTTAAAGGAATAGGAAATTTAGGAATTTTATCTTGTAAATTAAAAGCATATAAATCAGCTAATGGAAGACGGTCGCTACGACAAACCAAAATCCTATAATCACTTTCTATACCATTACTAAAAAACGGCATCGCTTGCCAATTTCGCAAAAAATCAATTTCTACTAAATGTGTCAAACTTCCTAATATTTTCTTTCGTTTTGCTGTGTATGCTTCCCTTCCATCCCCAGGCCGTTTGTTCACAGGTGAGAGAATTTCGATTACCGTTACTACCTCTTTCTTCTCTACATCTCGAATTTCTAAATATCCCTGTCTAATACTTTCAGCAATCGGAATTTCTACCGTTATTGGTTGCGATCGAGGTTCAGCAACAGTAACATTAGTTGAAGTCGGATTTAGTGAGGTTTGCGATCGCCCTACAGTTACATCAGGAATCCCAACTAACAAATTTTCCCCATAAGTTTCATAAACTCGCACTTCCACAGCAACTATGTATTTAGGACGTAACAGAGGAGATAAAAACTCGGCAATTTTACTAATCAAAAAGTGATGTACACTAGGCCATAAGTTATGATTTTCTAAATAGGGATTCATTCCCGGAAATGGAGAAGGCATTGATTTACCTCAGCGATCGCGTTATAAATATTATACTGATTGCCCAAGTCAAAAGATCTAATTAAATCATCTGCGTACCCCTTCGGAGAAACAAGCTACATCTGCATTCATCTGCGATTAAAAACAAAACTTGTAAATTATACAAAAACTTCTTTTTTCAATTTAACACTTCATATTTTAATTAGCACCTTCTCTTCCTGGGGTCGAATAATAAAACGCTGTTTCTAATGCCTGTACTAGGTTTTCTCGTTCTTGCCTACTCTTTTTAACAATCTTAATCTCTTGATTTTTATTAGTAAGAATAGTTAATATGTAGTCCACTTGCTCAAAACTACTATTGAGACCAATCATGATAATTATAATTCCTATTATCATTGCTAATGGTTGCACAAGAAGAACACCAAATATTAATAACAACGCACCTAAAATTACTAGGTCATTTCGTGCTTGATTAACAACTCTCCTTTCTTCGCTTCTAGTAAAACGATGGAGATCTCGTATCCGATAGAAACTATTTCCCTGTTGCAAAACAGTTGAAGTAATTCGGACACCGCCTTGATTGTAAAGTGTTTCTTGGGGAGCAACCATTGGTAAGCTATTTAAAGTTGTGTAATTTAAGATAAATAGCTTCGCTTGAGAACAGTTTTTCAACTCTCCCCAATTACCCTGTGGGTGGGTAGCTAATAACTCCCACCCAAAACTATGTGATGATTTGAAACGGTATTATGCACCCAATTAAATTGGGTAGATTAAGCTATCTATTTCACATCATAACCAAACAAATTCGGATCGACTTCTCCTGATTGCAAATCTGCGAAACCATACTCCGCCCAGCGTCTTTCTACCATCGCCGCCACATCAGGATCGGACTCCAAAGGTGCGCCCCATTCGTGTTCTGTTTCTGGTGGAATTTTGGTAGTTGCATCTATTCCCATGCGTCCACCTAAACCGATTTTTTCGCTAGCAAAGTCCAAACTATCAAAAGGCGTATTTGGCAGAATAAATACATCTCTGGTTGGGTCTACTTTTGAACAAATTGCCCAAACAACTTGGCGGGGATCGCGGACATTGATATTTTTATCGACCACAATGACGAATTTGGTGTAAGTAAATTGAGGTAATGCACTCCAAAAAGCTAAAGCGGCGCGTCTTGCTTGTCCGGGATATGCTTTATCAATGGAGATAATTGCTGCTTTGTAACTTAGTGCTTCCATTGGCAGGAAGAAATCAACAATTTCGGAGACTTGTTGGCGTAAAATTGGGGTGTAAATGCGATTAAGTGCGATCGCCATCATCGCTTCTTCCTTCGGGGGACGACCACTAAAAGTCGTCAAATAAATCGGATCTTTGCGATGTGTCACGCAATGAAACCGAATTAATGGCGAATCTTCCACGCCGCCATAATATCCCATGTGATCCCCAAATGGGCCATCAGGTAACATTTCCCCTGGTGTAATTGTTCCTTCTAACACAAATTCTGAATCAGCGGGAACTTCCAAATCTACTGTTTTGCACTTCGCCAATTGGACACCAGAACCGCCGTATAATCCAGCAAATAACCACTCAGATAAATCTACGGGAATCGGAGTCGCAGCTGCCATAATAATTAGAGGATCTACACCTAGCGCGATCGCAATTTCCAACTTCTTCCCATTTTCCGCCGCCTTCCGTAAATGTCTCGCCCCACCTCGCACAGATAACCAATGCACAGTCATAGTGTTGCGAGATTGCAACTGCAAGCGATAAACCCCCACATTTGGTGTTCCCGTTTCGCAATCTTTAGTAATCACCAATCCCAAAGTAATAATCTTCCCAGCATCACCAACATAAGGGCGAATCATCGGAATTTGATTAAGATCTAAATCATCACCTTGAATTACCACCTGTTGACAAGATGGGAAAAAATCCCTTCCTGGTTTCGCCTTCAACACATCAAACAACACCTTACCAAACTCCACCGCCTGTGCAATCTTTTTCGGGGGTTTTGGTTGTTGCAGCATCGCCAATTTTTTCCCCAAATCTTCCAACTCCAAAGGATGCTGCATATTCATCGCCCAGCAAATCCTTTCCACTGTCCCCATTAAATTCACTGCGACAGGAAAAGGAGAACCTTTAACATTTTCAAATAGTAACGCAGGCCCACCCCGTTGTAGCATTTGGTTAGAAATCTCGGCAATTTCCAAATCTGGGTCAACCAACGCGGAAATTCGCCGTAATTGTCCCCTTTCTTCCAGTAGTTTAATAAATCCCCGTAAATCCCTAGCCATTATTTTAAGATTTGTAAAACATCCTTTTTTATATTATGTGAGAACGTGCTACTAAGTCAGGACACTTTCTTTGAGGGTAAACATGAAATGTCCCCAATGCCAATCTACTTCTTACCGCAAAAATGGTCGTCGCAATGGCAGACAAAACTACTTGTGTAAAAATTGTGGGCGGCAATTTTTAGAGACAGCTAGTTCTGTTTTGCCAATTACGGAAATTTCTGCGCCAGAATTATCCACCAATTTAGAATCAGAGTCAATGGCAGAAGTCACACCTGTTACTGAGAGCAATTATTCGGAAAATTTGCCCTCTGATATGCAGATGGATGAGCAAATTATATCTCCTTCTGAAACTGGTGTTTCTGTGTTGCTTTTAGATGTGGAAAACCTGAAAATTGACCTAAATGCGGAAAAGTTTCTGCTTAGTTTAGCCCAATCTCCGCAGTTGATTAAAATTGCTTTTGCGAATTGGCGAAATTCATCGTTGGCAAAACAAGATGCCCAATTGTACGATCGCGGTTATCAATTAATTCATGTTCCTCATGGCAAAAACAGCGCCGATGCCAAAATGATTGCTTTTGGTGCATCAATTTTTAAAGCATATCCCCAAGTTAAAGAAGTATTTATTTGTTCTTCTGATGGGTTATTGATGCACCTTTGTCACCAGTTACAAAGTCATGGTTTATTAGTTTATTGGGTTCGCCGTAAAGATGGAAAATTAATTGTCGAAAATCGTAATACTGGAGAAATTAAACATTACTTAATTAGCTTAAGTACAGAAATTCCCCATTTAGATATGCTCATGAGCGAACTTGAAAGTTTGCTTCAGTCCGAGCGACAATCCCTTGATGAAAAAATCTCAAAAATATCGGCTTTCTCAGAACTTTTCCAAGCTAGATGTAGTATAGTAAAACAGGAAAATATTGTCAGCGAAAAATCAAGCATAACGACAACTCAATCAGATAATACCAACAATTTAGCAATGGAGGTTATGTTAAATTCTGGCGAGGTTGCTAATTATATCAATAATTCTATAAATGGCGCTCAGAATGGAGCCGCAACAAATGGAAATAGCATAGAACCGATCGATAGCAAGGAAAAATTGGAAAAATCCTTAATCTACTTAATCAAAACAATGAAGTCTCAAAATCCCAAACAAGATATTTGTACTAACACATTAACCAAAGAATTTATGAATCTTTATGGCAAACCGCCCAGCTTGGTAATTAAAGAATTAGGTTTAGGCAAGACGTTAAGTAAATTTCTCAAATCTTGTAATTGTTTCAAACTTAAACAAAAAGGGAATCAATACAAAATTGAATTAACTTAATCAGTAGTCAGCGATATCCTAAATGCTATGATCCAATATCCAGAAACGCAAGTTTCTTGAAAATGGTAACATTTAACTAAAACATCTGATGTCGCATCGTTTAGCAATTAAAATTGAAGCTATTCTGTATTTAAAAGGTCAGCCACTTTCGCTATCAGAAATCGCTGAGTATGCTGGCTGCGATCGCGCCGAAGTCAAAGAAGCACTGATCGAACTAATCAATGACTATGCACATCGCGACAGTGCCTTAGAAGTAGTAGAAACACCAGAAGGTTACAGTCTACAATTGCGATCGACCTTTCATAATCTCATGCAAAATTTAATCCCCCCAGAACTAGGAGTCGGGGCTTTACGTACATTAGCAGCGATTGCCCTCAAAGGCCCGATCTCCCAAACCGACTTAGTAGACTTACGAGGCTCAGGAGCGTACCAACAAGTACAAGAACTAGTAGAATTAGGCTATGTCCGCAAACGCCGCCAAACTGATAGTCGATCGTACTGGCTACAAGTCACAGATAAATTTTACCAATACTTCCAACTCGAAGAACTCCCCAAAGTACTCGAACAGCCAGCCCAGAGTTGAGCAGAGGGGCAGAGGAGCAGAGGAGCAGGGGGGCAGAGGGGCAGAGGGGCATGGCAGAAAGTTTTGAGTTGTAGGGGCGGGTTTAGTAGATAAATCTGTGTTCACAACAAAAGAGTTAACAACAAAACCCGCCCGTACTAGTGCATCTGGGCAGAAATTTCCCC
>NZ_JADEWG010000174.1 GCF_015207735.1 [Phormidium] sp. LEGE 05292 | reverse complement strand
TTAATAATAGAATTAAGCTCATTATTCGACAAAGCTATGGCTTTAAAAGCTTTGAATCTTTGCGAGAAAAGCTGTTAGCTTGTTTATTTAAATAAGATTTACTTATCCCCACAGGTACGGGAGAGCCAACTATTTTTTGCCAGCATTATTAAAATTTTCACTTCCTCTAGAAATTCAAAAACTTTTGAATCAATCCGAAAGCTTGAAATCCCAGAAAATTAAAAAATCTTCTCAAGCTAAAACTCAAAGTAATTCTGCGCATAGACAAACCCGTACTGTAGAAAGAGTCAAGACAACACCATCAGCAGCACGAACAAAAACGAAAAGTTCCCTAATTAAAGAATTATCTTCTTCAGAAAAACTAACAGGAGCGATCGTAAAGCAGGCACGGATAGCCATTGGTATGAATCAAAGACAGTTAGCTAAGGCGATCGGGATGAGTCAAAGTTGGGTGAGAGATTTAGAAAAAATTGATCCAGACAAGCCGATTCATTCAAAGCACCTTCCTAAACTCAAAGAAGTTTTGGAATTGAATTATCCCTGTCCCTAATAAAGTTATTGGCTATTGGTTATCTCGGTTTGGGTTGGTAGCCCATTTTTTTTTATCTGAATATAACACCCCTTCTCCAAAGATAACAATCGTCCCTAAATCATACAGGGCAAAGGTTGTAGCTTAACAGACTTGCCATTCCACTCATAGCCCCCTCGCGGAGAGATAATGCCCCCTCGTGGAAAGATCGTTTTTTTGGAACTCTTATATGGTAAAGGTTTGAGGCTTGAGTAGTTTCCTGATCATATTGATCGGTGAGTAGTTTTTGAGTAGAAAAAAACCGAGGCGGTACTCTAGGAAAGCTCGATTTCTTTAACTGTGGAAGTCAATAGCTATGTATCTAGATGCACCGATGAAATTGAAATGCCAAAGGGGTGAACGATAGTGAGTAAAGGATTCATCCCCACTAAACGCAGCGCTGCTTGCTCAATTTGCGGTAACTTCAAAGGAGACTGCCGAACCGGAAAAATTACCTTAAATAACACCCTGGTAACTCTACACTTGTGCATGAAGCAGCCTGATAGCGGTGACACCGCAAGTCACAAGTATCTTGGGTTGACTAAAAATGAACTGTGGGGAAAGTACATAGCGTGGGAAGAACTTCCCCAAAATTCGTCTACCTGGACAGAACAGGAAAAACAGCAGTACTTCCAAGAAAAAGAAAGGCAGAAGCAACACAGAGAAGAAATAGAGCGGGACAAGCTAGCTAACTCTCTGTCAATAGAACAGAGAGATCGAGCCATTCGCCGATTGCATAAATACTGGGGGCTATCAACCGCAGATCGACAACGGCTTCGCGATCGCGGTTTAACTAACCAGCAAATTGACGAAGGTTGTTATTTTTCTCTAAGTGCCTTCCCAGAACTACCACCAGGTATTCCCTTCAATTTTCCCGGTGTTAGTGGAGATAAATTCTGGTTAAAACATGGTGACGAAGGAGTAGCCTGTCCCATTTCTGACAACCTTGGGCAGTTCATCGGATTCCAAATACGCCGCAACGCCAACGACGATCGGGAACGCTATAAATGGGCAGGATGGGATGGTGCTTCCAAACTACCCAGCGGCGAATATCCGTTAGCTTACTACTGTCCCGACAATGGTATAGTTCTCAGACCAGCTATTGGACTTGCTGAAGGGGTAAACTTCAAACCCAAGATAGCATCTAATCTACTAGGACAGATATTTGTCGGCGCTTCTGGCGGACAATTCTACAATTCCCCTGAACAACTGCGACAATATGTTGAAGGCAAAAAAGAAGTTGAAGTATACCCAGACGCGGGAGATGTAAGCAACCGTCACGTCATATTGAGATGGCGCAAAATTAAAGACTTACTCACAGAATGGGGCATCTCAATTAAATTCGCTTGGTGGGGGCAGGTTGACAAAAATAAAGACTCCGACATTGATGAAGGTGTAAATCGAGAACAAATTCAGTATTTGACCTGGAAAGAATTTGAAGCCCTCGCTATTCAACACTGTCCGAGTTATAAACCAGAACCAACTTCCGTACAGGAGACAACGCCACATAAAACCCAATCAGAGCAATGTTATTTTCCATCAAAACAACAGAAACTTGAGCTCGATCAAGCATGGTTAAATTGGCAAAATAAAAGGAAACTTTCCCCAACTTTAACTATCAACCAACAATATCTTTCGGTTCCTCTACCTGAATCTAAAACTTTAAGCTTCTTCAAGTCGGGATTGGGAACTGGAAAAACGCATCAAGTTATTAAATATGTTAAAACTTTAAAAGATGAAGGATGGCTAACCATCAGTTATCGCAATTCAATTCTGCTACAATTTTGTGCTAAATGTCCAGAATTTTACCATCTCCAAACCGAAATAAAAAATCAACCAGAAGAGATTCTTCTGCGAGATCCTCAATCAAAAATTGCTTTATGTATTGATAGCCTAATTTATTTTGAACCAGAATATTTTAATGGCAAAAACATTATTATAGATGAATTAGAATCAGTAATACAAGCATTATTCCAAGCTAATACAGCTATTAATTATTATCGCCAAAAAGTTAAAGAACTTCTACTGGAACTCCTCAATCGAGCCGAGCGAATATTTTGTTTGGATGGTCACCTTTCAGATTTAACAATTAATTACCTTAAATGTTTATTAAATGAACCAAGAAAATTGCTAATAGTTGAAAACGAATACCAAGGAAATCGCGGAAAAGTTGAATTTTATGAGGGTTCAGAAGATGCTAGCGGTAAATTACGTTTAACTGACAGTTCTTGTGTAATCTCAGCTATATTAAATAACCCAAATTGTTTAGCTGTTGGCTCAGATTCCCAAAACGCTGTCGAAACTTTGGATAAACTTTTGAAAGATAAAGGTATCAAAGGTTTCCGATTAGACAGTACCACAATTAACCAACGTTGGGCAAAAGAATTCTTAAAAGATCCCAAAGCTTTTATCCTCAAACATAAACCAAAGTATTTTCTATACTCTCCCTCAGCAGAAGCAGGTCTTGATATCAATATTCAAAATTATTTCAGCGATATTTACTATCTTTTCTTTGGCGTAATTTTGACTAACCAACAGTTACAAATTATAGGACGAATCAGAGATGCAAAAGCTTCCCTTCATGTATTTTGTGCTCTTAAGGGATTAGAATCTAAGGAAATTTCTAAATCTTCTAACGCTCAAAGAGTAATACAAGAAATAATCGAATATGTCTTAGATGATGCTACCACTATATTGAGCGAATTAGACACGGGGAAAAAAATATTAGAAATAGCTAAACAACTTATAAGCCTTTCTGAAAACTCACATTTTAAACATGAATGTGAGTTAATCGCTCAAGCTAATTACGAGAGAAACAACTTAAGAGATTGTTTGAGAGAAGCTTTGGTAGTCAGTGGATATGAGGTAAAATCTGTGAAAGGTTTTCAAGCATCAGTACCAGATTATGATGATTGCAAAACCTCAATTATTGATAGAATTTGTTTAGATATTTATAATTCTCAAGATATTTCCTCTTTCCAAGCAGATAAAAAGTCTGCTACTTTTGAATCTAATTGGCAAGACAGATGTGAAATTGCCCGTCGTAGATTGTTGGAAAGATTGCCAGGAATTGAAAATGCTGTAATTAAAACTATCATTTACGAACCTGTTACAATTTCTAATTGTATACAATTAAACCAATCAAATCAGCAAGAACCTAATTTTATTCAAGAATTTTTAGATTCATCTAATACTTCTCAAATCCAAAGAGAAAGTCAAGTAATGTTTACTGAAAATCTATTAAATATTCATTCAGTTGAAAAAGATCCTAATTTAACAGCGAACCAAGAGATAAATAACATAGTTGCCAGAGAAGTTTGCAGTAATATTTTGCGTCCTGAATTCATTCGTTTAGTCAAATATGAAAAGCGAAGACTAATTAGCCAAATAGAAATTTTATGGTTATTAGAACATCCAGAAATTGCCCAACGGTTACAACAAAGTAAATGGTTTAAATTACTTAAAGTTTTTACTGATGAAAACGAACCTGATAGTTCTAAAACAATGAATTTGACTACTCACAGGAGTAAATGGTTAAAAATCAAAACTTTGTTGTCGTTGGGAATTTTACAATTTCTTTCGCCTGGTAAAATTTGGAATAAAAATTCTCCTGAAGTTATTGCATTCTGGGAAGCAGGTAAAAAGCCTTCTGTAGCAAGAGCGATAGGAATAAGAGTTGGAAAATCCAACCCTACAGAATATTTGGGACGAATTTTAGCATCTTTAGGGTTAAAGACTCGCAGTAATCAAATTAATCGAATCTGGACATATCGGTTAGACTCAGCTTGGCTAGAAGACCCAGACCGTTTAGCTATCTATAGCTGCATTGGGGCACGATATAAAGAACTGCTTTGTGGGGAAAAGACGGTATTAAATTGGAATGAAATCTTGAAGCCTCAAATTCATACAGAACAAGGATTACAGCACTGCACACCTTCTCCAAACTTTATTAATCAAACTAGCCAAAGGTGTGCCATATTTGTTGGTGAAGAAGCTATGACAAATCAGCTAAAAAACCAGGTAGATAGTAATATTGAATGGTTAATGTAGCTACTAGCAGATTTAGAGGAGACACTTGCACCTCATCCTCGCTTTGAATCCAATGAGTAGCTCTTTACTCTGTTCTCTAAAGCAGAGAAGTTAGTGGAGGTGGGATAATAGAGCTAATTAGACAATCTCCATTAACTGCAACCAATGGATACCATAGCCCGCATTGCCACCCTTTATCAACAAATCGAACAAACCGAAGTCGAAAAGTTCTGGCAAACAGAGATTTGCCAAAATGAAATGCTATCTGGGAACTAGGAAAAGTCCCAACCAAATACAAGCGTGCTCAAGCTGTGTTGGCGTAGCCTGCCGTAGGCGTATCCCACAGCGCAATCAGATCAAGTTCTAACCATACGAATTGAACAATTAAAAGCTCTGGCATTAAAAAAAGAGAGCCAGACTGCCGCCGCTACAGTAGCCCCAGAACGAGTTAGTGGAGGTAATCTAGAAAAACCGATTGCCCAACCTCTACTAACCAACCAACCTCTAGAGAATAAACAACGAATATTTTCGTTTGGCAAACAAAAAAATATTGTTTCGTCTTTGAATGGGAGTAAATTTTGATATTTCTATTATTTTTAGATACTCTTATCTCTACAATAATGACGAACTACCAGGAGGTGAAAAGCGGGGAGGTATTACAAACTTCCCCAGACAGTAGGGGAAATAATTTTGGCATAGCGATCGTCTAAATAAAAACTATAAACAGGTGTACCCGTTACCTCACAACGTAAAGGTTCAATATTCTTAGAAAAAGGATTCCATACCAAAGTAACAACTCGTTTCGCCTTTTTTCTAGTTAACTCACATTTAATATGCACGGTGGGTAAATGAATAATCATCACACTATGTAAATAAGCATCTACTTGCAGCGCGTAACGTTCCCGCACATCAGCTTTTTTCCTAAATAACTCTCTATTAGTAGCGTCAATTCGCGCTAATTCCTTCTCCTTATCCTCACCTTCTAAACCCTTAGAAAGAATTTTGCGTTGAATCTCCTGACTAATTGATTCATAATAACTATCCAACCTTTCTTCATCACGCTTTAAAGCTCTACTTAACTTGTTATACCAATTATTAAGATCGTTTTTTACCAACTTAGCCGCCGTACTTTCAATTAAACTAGATAACTCATCTGCCGACATTACCAGCCTAATATCATCATTATCAACGGGAACGCGATCGCTAGTCCACAATAAAGCATCACCAATATCCAATTGCGTTACCCCAGTTAACTCATTAATCATAAAATCAACCATGCCAATCCTTTTCTCATCAGCATTAGCCGTATAAGCAACATGACACCAGAGATAACGAGTCATAGATGGACTAGCTTCCAAATAGCGAATTAAACCATTTTGCGGCACTATTTTAGAAATCACCAATTTCTCAAAGCCAGTAGTTTTCAAATAGCCATCATACTTAACTCCCAAAGCAGTAACACTTCCCCGAC
Organism: [Phormidium] sp. LEGE 05292; assembly: GCF_015207735.1. GTDB lineage: Bacteria > Cyanobacteriota > Cyanobacteriia > Cyanobacteriales > Aerosakkonemataceae > Floridanema. Next base: position 6,022 of record NZ_JADEWG010000174.1, on the reverse strand, counting down.
AAGCTAACAGCGAAGCCAACTTATTCAGCAATTCCGAATGGTAGCTAACAAAATAACTATTCGGAACATCAGCCTTAGTACTAAAAGTAACTTCAGAATCTACAGACAAAGCCTTAGCAATATTTTCTGTAAGCAATACACGCAAAGTTTGGGAATCACTAACTTCTGTCACTCCATCATATAACTCCACCAGTTTTGCTAAAGTTTGTAAAATCGGCTCGGAATTCATCGTAGATTATTAACTCACTAAATTACACATTAAGCCTCAAAATCTTCCCCAAAAATCTGGGTTTCCAACTCACTAGTTTCTCGATAGTTATCTTTGGCTTTAATTAAATCATCAGCCAACTGTTCAAAAGCTGTATTTAGCGTAGATGCTGATTGATTCTTTAACCAAATATCAACTATCACCTCACTAAAATCAAACTCTTCATCCACATTACCCAGAATAGTTTCTATTTCTCCCACCACCAACTCAAACATATTAATTTTATCATGAAGAATGCGTAAAATATATTCCTCAATGCTCCCTTTTTGACAAAAGTTAAAAATAAACACATCTTGAGTTTGTCCAATGCGGTGAATTCGACCAATCCGCTGTTCTATTTTCATCGGATTCCAAGGTAAATCGTAATTAACAATTGCCGAAGCAAACTGAATATTACGTCCCTCACCACCAGTTTCCGATGCCAACAAAACCGGAACATTATCTCTAAAAGCATCAATTGCCGCATCTTTTTCCTTTAAAGACATACTCCCTAAAAATTGGGCAAAAGAAATCCCAGCTTCGCGGAAAGTTTCGGCTAAATAACTACTCGTAGCCCTAAAAGTAGTAAAAACAATAGTTTTAGTCTGAGATTGCTTTAACAATTCCACCAATCGTTTCGCCTTTTCTACTTGTTTAATTTGGGCAGCACGCCGGGTAAAAGTTTTCAGTTCCTCATCCGGCAATCTTTGGGATAGATTCTTCAATGATTCAGCTAAAGCACGACTAGAAGAACCCGCCCTCATTAACAAATTAGTAGTAGATAATCTATCTAGCTTTTCGCCAGAATAACGTAAAAATTGGTTTAAATCTTGATAAAGTTTTTCCTCCCCAGAAGAAGGAGTAACAGTGATAGTAGTAGCAAATCGTTTCGGTAATTTAACATCTACCAAAGAGCGAGTATTACGCACCATAACTTCTCGCATTAACTGACGCAGTTTTTCCGGGTTTTTCGGAACTCGTCCATTTTTGGAATTAACATATTCTTTCTTAAAAGCAGCTTCAGTTTTCAATAATCCCGGCTTAAGTAGGGTGAGAAGATTAAATAATTCTACTAAGGAATTCTGTACTGGGGTCGCGGTAAGCATTAAAATAAATCTTTTATTTAAAGCATTAACAAGTTTCCAATTAAGAGTGGTACGATTCTTTAAGTGATGCGCTTCATCAACAATTACTAAATCCCAATTTCTTTGCGTAACGTGAGAATAATGTTTGGCAGATTTAGCAGTGTGAAGGGAAGCAATGATGCGATGATGTGAAGTCCAAAATTCTTCCGGGGGAACTTGTCGTCCGGTATCATCAGTAGTGACGGTATCAATGTTAAATTTTTCTAGCAATTCCGATTGCCATTGAGAGACGAGAGAAGCCGGAGTGAGAACTAGTAGAGATTGAATCATACCTCTGGCAAGATATTCGCAACAGATGAGTCCCGCTTCAATAGTTTTCCCCAGTCCTACTTCATCAGCCAATAAAGCACGTCCGCCCAATTGTCTGAGCACTTTTCTGGCAGTTTCTATTTGATACCAATGCTTGTCGATTTTGGTCAGTCCAGGTAAACATACCAGTTGGTCATAATCTGCCATTAAAGATAAAGAAAATAGTTCTTTTCTGACCTCATAGTATTCCACTGGGTCAATTAATCCTTGACAAAGGGCGCTGAAAGTTTCGCTTTGATTGAATTTGAAAGTGTAGAGATTGTCCATCTTGGAGAAATAAAGCGTGTGGAATCAGATTTAAATTTTAGAATAATTGCCCTGCTCCTGGGCAAAAGTTAGTGGAGGTGATATGATAGTGTTAATAAAACAACCTCCACTAACTACACCCAATGGATACCTCTGCCCGCATCGCCACCCTTTATCAGCAAATCCAACAAATCGAAGCCGCAGGAGAAGTAGCCGCACCTAATACTTGGGTATCAAGTTTTGTAGTTCCCAAAGCGAATGGAAAGCATTACACCTACTACCGTCTGATGGAAACTGCGCCCAAGTCTAACAGTTCTGGTAAACAGGGAGTGGCGAAGATGAAATGCTATTTGGGAACTGCTAAGAGTCCAAAATATAAGCGTGCTGTAGGAGCGATCGCACGACGCAATCAGATCCAACTTCTCACCAGACGAATTAAACAATTGGAAGCATTGGCAATAAAAGAAGAAAACCAGACCGCCGCCGCCGTGCCAGTCCGAGAACGAGTTAGTGGAGGTAATCTAAAAAAGCCTATCACACAACCTCCACTAACTAACCAGCCAACCCCTAGAGAATGGCAGCAGTTACAACAAGAATTAAACCGCCTTAACGAACATACTCAGCAATTAGTTGAGGCATTAAATCAAGAAAGAGCTCATCGCAAAGCAATTACCCAAGAAATAGCGTCACTAAAAGCTGCTTTGGGTAAATAATAAAAAATAAAGCTTAGGGATAAATTGACCATGACACAAGAACTCCTAGATTTAAGAAGCAGCATTTTAGCAGGAAGATATGATGAAGCTTTGGCAATTGTGGACGAACTAGAAGGGATGAGTAAACAAGCGATTATTCGGAATATCGAATCCTTTCTCTTACGGTTAATGATTCACTTAATTAAAAATCAAATTGAGCAACGTTTAACCAACTCTTGGGCAAATTCAATTAACGATTCAATTCGCCAAATTAAAAAGCTAAATCTCAAAGACAATAAAACTTCCTATTACATCAATGCTGATGAATGGCAACCTTTCTTTGAAGAAAACTTAGAAGCAGGGATTCGTCCAGCCAGTTTAGAAGTTTTGAACGGACAATTAAAACCAAAACAACTTGCCGCTAGATTAGATAAAGAGCAGGTGATTGAATTGGCTCAAAAACTGATTGAATTAACATACACTTATTCAGCTAAAGATTTGCCTGAAATTGTCGATGATTTTTTCACTCAATTGCCAGGCGGTGAAGACTGGTATAGTGATTAAATAATTTATTTCCCCACTAATTTAGAATAACAAACAATAATGCTGAAATCTTGAGTAGGTAATTTTAATATTCTATTTCTTGGTAAAACTCCCCAGAATCTTTAGCTTGTTTCACTTCATTTTCCAGTAAAACAACTATCAAATTACTCATAGATCTACGTCGAATTTTGGCAAGCTTTTCTAGATCTCTCCGTAATTGTTCAGGTAGGTAAAAAGTTACTTTAGGTAATTTAGAGGGCACTGTAGTGTTAATTTTTGGAGCTATCACGAGGTTTACCTCTTCATTGAATCACTTACTAAAGTTTATCGCAAAAGTTAATACTCGGTGTAGAAACCTATGCTATATTGAATCCGTAAACGTCAAAAGCCAGTGGCTAGCTTGCAACTTCCCCACTGGCTTACCTCAAAAATTCCTAGAGGCTATCCAATTATGAATCAATTAGACCCTGGCATCACACCAGCTTTTTAAAGACCATCCATTGACCGTGAAATGTTTCCCGGTCAGTCAGTCGGCTTGACCGTGACATCTAACCGGACATAGGCAGGACAATCCAAAGCCAACAGACGGTCAATTAACGGTCAAAGAACAAATCTCTAGAACCCTCATAAAATATGGTTTACGCAGAAATCACTTATTTCTCGTTTGATAACGTATGCCAGATGCTCTCGGTATCTCCCAGAACACTCAGGAGATACGCTGCAATTCTCCAAAAGAAATTAGGCAAAGAGTTCGACAGAAAGAAGGGTGAACCTGGCTTTACCCCTCAAGCCGTAGCAGCGTTGCAGAAGTTTTGCGAGTTACGCCGCGTCAACAAAATGCCCGTTGAACGTTGCGCTGAATATCTCAGAGTTAATGGATTTTAGGAGTCAAGCCAATGTCTGTATCACAGAACCGTCGCCAGCAAATAGAAGCCCAATTAGCCAAGCATGGCATTACTGCCACTGATAAAGCCGTGAACGCAGTTGTGGAACTGATGAAAGCCGATCAACGTGCCACAGTTGCTAGTGCTTCTCGGAAGTATGCCCAATCACAGCAAGGTCAATCAACTAATCAAACGACAGAACAAACTGCTACTGCTCCCACTGGGGACAAGCTGCAAGACAACTTAGCGGCATTGTCCGATATTTTGGGAGACAGAATTGCAGAGGGCATTCTCTCAAAAGCAGTTGACAAGGCAGTTGACAGAATCCAGAACGGCAACTGGACAGTTAACAGCAAGTCAAAGTCAAAACTCGAAAATCTGAAAGAAGCATTGGATTGCGAGTTCGAGATAGTGTCAGAAAATTTTTTATCGCTGCCTACAAATGGCTTATCAAATGCCTTGTTGCTCTCAAGTTCAGACGAGACATCAAAAGCCGAAATATTAGTCCAATAGGCGTAGTAATAGCGGCGCTAATTCTGTGCAATTTAACAATGGTAATCATCAGATTTACCCCTCAATTAATCCGCACAATTGGGCCGCAAATTACTCAAACAAAATGAATTATTGAATTTTTAACTCCGACAAAGGAGGAATCATGGAAGTGTTAAGCCTTCAATCATTCGGGTTTTTCGCCGCATCAATCATTGGCTTTTTTGCAGGCTGTCTCTGGGTAAACGGGCAACAGAACATCGAAATATCACGACTTAATACTGAACTCAAAGCCCAACAATCAGAAATAGCCAAAGCCAACCAAATAATCGAAAACCACAAGCAATTTATCAGAAGAAAAGATACTTTGGCGCGTAGGTTTTGTGACCAATACTTTAAAAAGGATGGTAAATAATGCCGCAATCAATGACAGCATTTGAATTTGAATATCAAACTGAAGTAGTCTCGCAACGTATCAGAGGTTTGAAGTATGAGCAAACCTTGTGTGATGAACAAATAGAAACCAACAAGCTAACCGCCAAAAAGATTGATGTAGAAGCAAGCAAAGAACTAATTAGACGTTCACAACTGCAACTAAATAAAGCCAAACTAGACAACGACATTCTGGAACAAAAAGTTATTCAAACGACCGATAACTTAAGTTTCGAGAAAGCGATGACTCTGATTAATCGTGAGAGTCTAATGGTACAGGGTAAAGATGCAGTTTTGAAATTGCAGCAAGCCAAAATCGACTTTGAGAATAATAACAAGCTATTTCAGCTTAAGTATCGGAACGTTCCCGAAATTGAATTTAGTGTTTTAGGTTTGTCTGGAGGTAGATAGAAATGTGTGGAACTTGTAAATGTGAAATCAAAATTTCCCCTGAGATTTGCGCCGCACAACAGCAACAAGCTGTTAATAATGCTCTCTCAAGATTGGAGAGAATGAAGCAAGAGAATGTCAGGCTAAAAACCAAGACAGCCATTGAAAAAGAACGCACCAATCAGGAACAAGTTAGGCTGAACTACGAACAATCAAAAACTCAATCTGACAGTGAAAAATTCAACTTACAGCAACAGATTAATACCCAGAAAGTCCAGCAAACTAGTCAGCAGTTAAACTTTGAAAGGGAAAAGACACAATCGTTAATTGAGAGGTTGAATGCACTTGCAGGTGTGGAAAATCAGAAAGCATTACAAGCTGCTTCTGACTTTGAATTTGAAAAGCTGCGTAGCGAGTACCAAAGTCAGAAGTACTTAGCGGCGGCGCAAGAGTGGAAAGTCGATTTGTCAGTAATGCAGAAACAACTAGACCAAAAGAAACAAATATTAGCCTTAAAATATGGACATTAATCGCTCAGTAATTGAGTCAGTTCTAGCGTGTTTTGTGGTGGCTTTAGGCTGTCAGTTAACACGCTTTTTTTATGTGACTCATCAGCTAAGTTACTTAGCCTTTTTGTTTATCCGC
>NZ_JADEWG010000173.1 GCF_015207735.1 [Phormidium] sp. LEGE 05292 | reverse complement strand
AGGGATTGGGGACTGGGGACTGGGGGAAATTCACTTTCTGCCTTTTTTGCTATTGTTTCAGTTAATAAACCTGGATTCCATCCCGTTTTGATTAGCGTTTTGGGCGGTTGCATTTGTTCAGCGATGACTGGATTTGTTGTTTCGATCGGCTGTTGAGCGACATTAGCAAGCCATTGATTGTAAGCTGCTGGTGATTCTACATATACATTCGTTTCCATAAGTGCAAAGTAAGTGCCACTATATTGTGAGTCTTGTAAGCGATATTTACCCACACGAGTCGGTGTAATCACTAAATCGATATCACGTCCAGGAATTATGTCTTGTTTGAGGCGAAAGGCGGGAACGAAAAAACCATGAATCACATCTTTTGCTTGCAAATCTAGTCTAGTACTTTGATTGACAGGCAAATGCAATTCATGACTGGTAACATTATTGGGATAGCGAAATGTCCAATCCCATTGTTTTGCAATCACTTGAATTTGCTCAGTTGCAGGTTTGGGGTTATCTGACTGGGCGTAAGCAGGAGATTCCAAATGGAGATGGACAATTTGCTTAAGTCCTAAAATATTCAGTTGATTGTAAATATTGATATTCTGTGCTGCAATCCATAATACTAATAACGTTGGAGCCACTGTCCAGAGAATTTCTAGCTTTGTACTTCCTCTAGCAGGATGTCCTTCACTGTAATCATCCGGCTTTGCCCGAAAGAATAAGACAGAGTAGAGCATCATTCCCACTATTCCTAGCAGAATAAATGCACCAACGGACACCAGAAAGCTAAATAAAGCATCTACACGCTGCGCTTCTGCGGTTGCTTGTGGTGGCATCCAAGTATAGGCTTGTTGTCCAATCCAATGACTTATAAATATAGCGATCGCAATCAGAACAGCGAGCAGACAATATTCGAGAAGATTTAACATATCGAATTTGGATTCCGCTTACTATAAACTTAAATTTCAGCGTCGGATAAAGTTTAAGAGGAAATAGCAGATTTTGTATCTAGCTAACGAAGGAATATTAGTTGCCTGACATTTTTTACATTAATATCTACTTCAACAAAATGTAACCATACTTTGATTGAGATAACTTCTATCCTAAGAAGAAACTAAATTTCACTCCTCTTTCATTTTTGGTAGGAAAGACTGATATAGCGGAATTACCAGAACAAATAAGCTGAGTTCTTGCACCGTTATCAACAAAACCTGAAAAACCGGGTTTCTTGTGAGTTTAAGTGTTTTGATCCCCCCTAACCCCCCTTATTAAGGGAATAACCGGATTCAAAGTCCCCCTTATTAAGGGGGATTTAGGGGGATCAAACCGATAATATTTGTAACCAGCAACTTGCGTTATTTATTGTTTATTGGTTCCTTTTCAGGAATTAATGTTATTTGGGTTGGCTGGGGTTTGCGATCGCTAAATCTCGATCGCATTTTTTCCATATATATATAGAATACGGGCGTAATATAAAGTGTTAGCAATTGAGAGAAAAGCAAACCACCGACTACAGCTAAACCTAGAGAACGTCTAGCTTCACCACCAGCACCAAAACCTAACGCGATCGGTAAAGTTCCCATCAATGCTGCCATAGTCGTCATCATAATTGGACGGAAGCGGACTAAGCAAGCTTCATAAATAGCATCTATGGGTTTTTTGCCTTCATTTTTCTGGGATTCAATGGCAAAATCAACCATCATAATCCCGTTCTTTTTCACAATACCTACTAACAAAATGATGCCAACAAAAGCATAAATATCTAAATCGACTTGGAAAATCATTAAAGTTAGTAAAGCCCCAAATCCGGCTGAAGGTAAACCGGAAAGAATGGTGAGGGGGTGAATGAAATCCTCATATAAAATCCCTAAGACGATGTAAATTACCAAAATGGCAACTACTAGCAACCAACCCATACCTTGAAATGAGGAAGCAAAGACTTGAGCATTACCTTGAAAGTTAGTCAGAATACTAGCAGGTAAAATTTCCTTTGCAGTGTTTTGCACAATTTCTAATCCTTTATTCAGCGATACACCTGGTTTGAGGTTGAAAGAAATTGTTACTGATGGTAATTGTCCGGTATGATTAACTGTGAGTGGCCCTACACCTTGGGTTATTTTCGCTATTGATTCTAAAGGAATTAATTGATTATTTGCCGAATGTACATAAAGCAGAGAAAGTTCTTCAGGATTTCGCTGATATTGCGGTTCTAGTTCCAAAATTACAGAGTATTCATCATTGGGCGCATAAATACTAGAAACTTCAGCGGAACTGTAGGCACTTCTCAGGGTATTTTGAACTTGTTCGATGCTAATTCCTTGGGTTGCAGCTTGTTCGCGATCGATCTCTATTTTGACTTGCAAATTCTTGAGTTGCCAATCGCTAGTAACATCCTGAAGATCGGGAATCTCCTGCAATTTCGTTAACAGTTCTGGTACATATTGGTAAAGGACATCCGTATCTATACTTTGCAGTGTTAATTGATAAAGACTTTTAGAAGATTGTCCGCCAATCCTAATTGGTGGAGGATTTTGTAAGAAAGCTTGAATCCCTGGAACTCTATTTATTTTTTTCCGCAAATCTTGAATAACTTCGTCTACACTAGGACGTTCAGAACGGGGTTTTAACCGCATAAATATCCGTCCTGAATTAGTTGTAGAACTAGCACCTCCACCAACACTGGAAGAAAAAGCTTCTATATAAGGAGATTTACGAACTATATTTGCTAAAGCTTGTTGATGACGTACCATATCATCAAATGAAATATCTTGTGCTGCTTCAGTACTGGCTGAAAGTTGTCCGGTATCTTCACTAGGAATAAATCCTTTATTAACTGTATTAAAAAGAAATCCAGTGGCTAAGAAGATTGCTAGCGAAACAATCATTGTGGTTTTGCGAAATCTAATTACCCGTTGCAAACTCCAGCGATATATTCCTAGCATTCCATCGAAAAATTGCTCAGAAATTTTGTATAGACGATTTGGTTTATCTGTATGTGGAGGACGTAAAAACCGACTGCAAAGCATTGGTGTCAAGCTTAAAGAAATTAAGCCAGAAACCAAAATTGAAGCACTAATTGTTACAGCAAATTCTCGGAATAATCTGCCAATGATTCCACCCATAAATAAAATGGGAATGAATACGGCTACTAGAGAAATTGTCATAGAAATAATAGTAAAACCAATTTCTTTAGTACCATTTAAGGCTGCTTGCATTCGTTTTTCTCCCATTTCCATGCGGCGGACAATGTTTTCTAGAACTACGATCGCATCATCCACAACAAACCCTACTGATAGCGTTAAAGCCATCAAAGAAAGGTTATCTAACGAATATCCCAACACATACATCAGGGCAAAAGTTGCCACCAGCGACATGGGAACTGCCAAACTCGGAATTATTGTGGCGGAAAAATTACGAAGAAATATAAAGATAACTAAAACTACTAAGCAAATAGCTAAGAAAAGTGTGAATTCAACATCATCAACAGAAGCGCGAATTGATTCCGATCGATCGTACAATAATTCCAGTTGAACTGAAGCGGGTAATTGTTCGCGGAAAGTAGGCAAAAGTTTCTTAATTTCATCTGCCACAGCCACAGTATTTGTTCCTGGCTGACGCTGAATTGCTAGTGTAATCGATCGCGCTTCATTATTAAACCAACTAGCAGTTTTATTATTTTCAACACTATCAATTACTTGACCAATTTCATTTAAATAAACCGGAGAACCATTCCGATAAGTCACAATTAAAGAACGGTAAGAATCCGCATTCATTAATTGCCCATTTGTTTGCACGTTATAATTTTTATGTTCTCCCGAAAGATTCCCAGTAGGAAGGTTAACATTATTTTGTTTAATCGCATTACTAACTTCATCAATACCAATTCCCCGCGCCGCCATTGCTTCGGGATCTAATTGAATGCGAACTGCGTATTTTTGAGCGCCATAAACTTGGACTTGGGCTACACCATTAACTGTAGAAAGACGTTGCGCGATGATAGTTTCTGCATAGTCATCGACTTTAGATAATGGCAAAGTTGGAGAGTAAAGAACTAAATAAACTATTGGTTGATCTGCTGGATTTACCTTACTATAAGAAGGTGGATTAGGCATATCTTGAGGCAAACTACGGCTTGCTTTTGCGATCGCTGCTTGTACATCTTGAGCCGCAGCATCAATATCTCTACTAAGATCGAATTGGATTGTAATTTGGGTACTGCCCAAACTACTGCTAGAACTCATTGAATCTAAGCCAGCAATAGTCGAAAATTGCTTTTCTAAAGGCGTTGCTACCGCCGATGCCATTGTTTCTGGGTTAGCTCCTGGTAAACTGGCAGATACTTGAATTGTGGGAAAATCTACGTTGGGTAGGTTGCTAACAGGTAACAAGCGATAACTGAAAATACCAAATAATAGAATGCCAAGCATGACAAGAGTTGTCATTACAGGGCGACGGATGAAAATTTCTGCTATGTTCATAAGGTTAGATTGATGAGGCTTTTGGTGAGAATCAGAGTTTTATTTTTAACCACAGATATCCACAGATGCACACAGATAAACACAGATAATCAATAAATTAAGTGGCTTATTTTTGAGAATCGGCGGGTTTTTCTTCGGTTTCTTTACCTGGCTTTCTTCCTTGTCCTATTCTTACTTTTGCACCAGGAACTAAACGCAGAGTTCCGTCAGTGACAACTTTTTCTCCAGGTTGTAATCCTTCGGCAATAACTGCATCTCCATCCACTGTTCTGCTGACAGTAATGGGTTGCATTTGAACGCTCATATCTGGTTTAACTACAAATACAAATTGACCTTTTTGCCCAGTTTGGATGGCTTGGGAAGGTACAGCGATCGCATTTGTTTCTTGCGTCAATTCTAATAGCACATTCACAAACTGCCCAGGCCAAAGTCTATTATCCAAATTGTCGAAAGTTGCTTTTAATTTAATTGTTCCCGTTGTATTATCAACTGCATTATCAATAAAAGTCAGCTTGCCTATTACGGGATGCTGTACGTCTTTACCGATAATTGCTTTTACTGTTAATTGACCATTAGCCATATACTGTCTAATTTGCGACAGCTTTTGTTGGGGAATAGTGAAGGTAACATAAATCGGACTAACTTGATTTATTGTTACCATTGCTGTTGTATCATTCGCCTTAATTAAGTTACCTTCTGTCACCAATAAACTGCCCGTGCGTCCATCAATGGGAGCATAAATTGAACTGTAACTTAATTGAATTTGAGCATTTTCGATCGCCGCTTCATCTGCTTTAACTGTGGCTTGAGCACTTTCGATGACAGCTTCATCTGCTTTAACTGTGGCACGGGCATTTTCCACTGCGGCATTACTGGCAGCGGCAACTGCACGCGCATTTTCGACGGCTGAACTACTTGCCCTAGCGGAAGCTTGAGCGTTTTCTATTGCTGCTTTTCCGGCTTGGGAAGTTGCACTCGAAGATTCCGCTTGAGTGCGATATTGTTCATATTGGTTTTTACTAATTGCGCCTTCTTTAAGCAAGCTGGCATAGCGCCTTGCTTCTGCCTCTGCTTGTCTTGCTTCCGCCGTATTCTTACTTAGATTGGAGATTGCGGCTTTAATTTGGGCGGCATCTGCATCTCGTTTTGCCTCAGATTGTTTAATTTGTGTCAAATCTGCCTGCCATTTTGCATTAGCTTGCTGCACTTGGGCCAAATCTGCCGATCGTTTTGCCTCTGCTTGCTGAACTTGTGCCAAATCTTTTGCTAAAGTTGCTTTTGCTTGCGTTAAACTTGCTTCTAGAGGTCGCGAGTCAATTTTGAAGAGCAAATCGCCTTTTTTCACCAATTGACCCGGCTGAAAATAAACGTGATTTAGCTGTCCTCCGATTTGCGCTTTTACGGATACGACAGATATAGCTTCGACATTGCCGATCGCGTGAATTTCTAATGGTATAGTTTTTTGAGCCACAGTCGCCACCTTTACGGGCACAGCGTCTTTACCCCTCACCGCTTGAGGTTTTGCAGCTATTCCCTTACCAGAACAGGCAGACAAACAAGTTACCGCCAGCAACAGCAAACTCAGACGACTGAGAACTAATAACCTTAGATGTATGTCTCTTTGACTAAAAACAAGGCGCATTTTGTAAGACTTACAAACAGTTAGGTACACTAACTATAATTCTAATAGACTAGTATTATTATCTTTTAGCTTATAAAGATAGCAGGAAGTTTTAGTGAAAGAAGGGAACAGGGAACAAACAGAACAGCTCAAGTTGGGTTAAATAAGCTATATAGCAGAATTGCCAGAACAACTAAGGTAATTATCAGGTAAGTACGATCGCCTTGTTTGGCAAAAGCGATCGCAGAAAATGCAACTCGTAAAATTGGAGTTGCAATCAAAATCAATAATCCAAACTGAATAAATCCACGTCGGCGAAATGATAGGACATCAGATGCAACTCCAGGTATGCTGCGTAAATCAGCAGGTTCGCCTCGAAAAATTTCGTAGTTCGGTGGATTCATCCCATAATGACTGAGATACCTGACTCCGCCAATAACGACAAAAATTACGGCAAGACTTACGCCAAATCTTAGTAAATTACCGAGAAATTGTGCAAATCGATGTTCTGCAATTTCTTCAGTTGATTTTGCCATTTCAAATCCTTCCGATCAAACCGTTGTAAATCATCTGGAGTGCCAGCAATACAATAATTCCGCTAAATACAAGCCGTAAGATTTTTGGTTGAGCATGAGTTAGCACTCTTGCGCCCAGTAATGCCCCCAGCAACACACCCAACATCACAGGCATTGAAAGTCCTGGATCGATATACCCGCGACTGAGGTATGCGCCTGCGCCTGCGGCAGCGGTGACTCCAATCATGAAGTTGCTGGTGGTGGTAGAAACCTTAAAGGGCAGTTTCATCATCCGATCCATTGCCAGCACTTTCACGGCACCCGAACCAATACCCAGTAAGCTGGAGAGAACACCTGCGATCGCCATTAGCCCAAAACCTGCGGGAACATTCTGGACATGATAAGATTGCCAACCTTGTTTAGTTGGATAGCTACCATCTAGCTTTAACCGAGTTGCAATCAAGTCGGGTTGAAGAACTAAGGAATCGTCGTGATTGGTGTGGGTAGAGAGATAGGCAGAGTAAAGTAAAACTAACCCAAAAATTATTGCTATTAGAGAAGTAGGAAGTTTGGTAGCTAAAAATGCACCAACCAGTGCGCCAAGGGTTGTGGCAATTTCTAAAAACATACCAATCCGAATATTAGTAAATCCCTCTTTAACATAAGCAGCAGCGGCTCCAGAGGATGTGGCAATGACGGAAACTAAAGATGCCCCGATCGCATAGCGAATATCAACCTTAAATAATAAAGTCAAAACGGGAACTAATACACTACCACCACCTAAACCAGTCAAGGCACCAAGAAATCCTGCCACCAGGGAAGTAACCCCAACTAACAGAGTGAATTCCAAAATGTTCACATTCTTGTACTTCCTTTGCTTTTCAAGAGATAATATTCCATCAATATAATACTTTTGGAATCAAATCATCACCTTGAGAAAGCCAAAAATGCTATAAAGCCGAAACTCAGAACTAACGCTGCAATTAGAGCATATTCAAATCGACGACTAAAGAAACCAACGATCGCGACAATTCCTATAACTAATAGAAAAGAACCAATATAAACACTCAGCTGTTCTCCATGATTAATTAAAGGATCGGCTGGTACATTTGAAGGAGAATGTAAGGTTTTTGGATCTGGTAAAGGGCCATCCGCAAGTAGGGCGTTAATTTTTAACATTTTCATTTTATTTTGCTCAGATTGATACAGATAATTTGCCGCAGTTTGGTTAGCGATTAGTGGATTTTTCTGTTAACACTTCATTTGGGTTTTTTCCCTGTTGTAATAAGTGAGCCGCCGTGTTATGAATGCCAAATTCATCTCCCAATTGTGCGCCCAACGTTCCATGAATATATAACACACCAAGCAGTACAATACCTACCAAAAGGTAGCTCCATTGCACTTCTCTGGATGTATCTTTGTGCGATACGCCTGACGGCACGCTACGCGATCGATAATGTTGAAATCCTCGCCAAACAGCCATCCCACAAATTGTAGTTAGTAATAAAATTCCACCCAGTCCATGAAATAACATTGTTAAATTGGCACTCAATCCCCAATCGCTGATTTGATTAATTGGTGGTTTTGCCAACATTAACTCGAAAAAGCCTGCGGCAACTGTGAAAAAAGTAACGATCGCAGCTGCTAAGAGATTATACCAACCTACTTCATAAAAGCTCGATCGAATCGCGGGTAATGCCAAAAATTTGAAGATGGGTTTTCCCAAGGGAAAGAGTGTTCCGGCAATGTCAAAGGCGATCGCAATAATCACTAATCCCAAGGTTAAATGAACTAACTGAGGATGAATCGGAATCGAATAAGGTAAATCATTCGCTCCAACCTTAATTCCTGTTAAACCAAGCAATAAAATCATCATTTCAAAATTCCTTGTCTGGTTGCTTCTACTACAGGTTCTACATGGAGTCCGTACACCCAAACTAATTGACTGCCCAAAATCATTTGAAAAAATACCAGACAAGTCAAAAAAGTTGCCGATCCTAAATAAAGAGGAGAAACTTTTAAAGGATTTCGATAGCGCATCACAAACCGCCAAGCAGTTATTGCTACCAGAAATGCTGCTAAAAACCAACCTGTAATTGTATGTAAAGTTAATGTTGATTGAGCCGCTTTATATGGTTGTGCTAAACCTGCTTCAAATTGACCAAAAATCACAGCTAGAAAAATAGAAATGGCAGCAATAACTAAATTCCAAAAACTTACTTCAAACAATCGAGGTTTGCGTGTTAAGTAGCCCAATACATCACAAACAAATGAAAAAAATACCATTGCAATTACAAAATGAACAATGATGGGATGAATTGGATCTGGATAAGGAAGACCATTGCGATTCAGGGGTAAATTGAACATTGTTTTGCTTGTCAGATCGGTTAATTATGTGACAATCAGATTGTCATTGGTTATTAGTATTTACAAATAGTTAGTTAAAATTTTAGTTAAATTTTATTTCATTAACTTACTAATCAAACATTAAATAGAATAATGAAATGAGCCTGAAAGGTATCTATCTCTTTGGATAGAGATTTACCACCTATAGCACTACGCATAAAGGTTAGGACAGTAATATAATTTAGAAAAAATCAGCTAAAGAAAGCTAGTCGATCGTCAACGAAAAAGCTTTAAGGTTAACTTGTTAAGTATGAAATTGTTGTTTGTTTGTAGTCAGAACCGATTACGTAGCCCTACAGCCGAAGCAGTATTTGCAGAGTATGAAGGATTAGAGGTAGATTCAGCAGGACTCGATCGAGAAGCAGAAATACCATTAAGTAGTGAGGCAATTCAGTGGGCAGATATTATTTTTGTGATGGAGAAGTCACACCGAAGCAAACTCTCAAAAAACTTTCAGCCCTGGCTTAAACATAAACGAGTAATCTGCTTGGATATTCCTGATGAGTACGAGTATATGGAAACGGCTTTAGTAGAATTGTTGAAGAAGAAAGTACTACCTCTGTTAGGAACTTTTTAGGAACTTTGTTAATAACACAAATTGCTAGTTATTAATTCTTTCCTGTTACCCCGTGATGTTAATAGGCGAAGCTTGGGCTGGTTCCCCCCTTGTTAAGGGGGGCTCCAGGGGGGATCTAAGCTGTGATTACTAGGTTTTGATCCCCCCAACCCCCCTTAACAAGGGGGGCTAAGACGGAGGGCTAAAAAGGGTTCTTTATCTTTCTCTGTCTGCCCTTTGCGAATATCACTTAACAAGGGGGGCTAAGACGGAGGGCTAAAAAGGGGGACTCTAGGTTTCAGGCAAAGAGTGCGTAAGTCCTATGTCGGGAATCTCAATCCGCAAAATCCTATTTATGCTCTAAAAGTAGTCGCACTGTAAAGGTACTACCTTTTCCTAGCTGACTCTGAACATGAATGCTACCCTGATGGGCTTGTACAATTGCTTGTACGATCGCTAATCCCAATCCTGCTCCTCCAGTATGACGCGATCGATCGGCTTGGACTCGGTAAAAGCGATCGAAAATCCGCCTTTGATCTTCAGGAGCAATTCCAACTCCTGTATCTTGTACCTGAATAATGGCGTAACTTTCACTTTTGTTTAGTAACACAATTACTTTGCCACCCGCAGGCGTTGCTTGAATGGCATTATCAATCAGGTTGCTTACTAGACGATAAAGTTGTTGTTCATTGCCCCAAACTGCCAAAGGTTCTGATACTTGAAATTGAGCAGTAAGTGTTACCTGATTAGCGATCGCCATAAATGCCAATTCCTCAATCAAATCGCTAATCAAATCATTTAAACAACAAAAGATTTGTTGCGGTGGTTCTTGTCGCTCTAATCGGGTCAGAAGTAACAAATCTTTCACCAATTGGGATAGCCTTAGCGTCTGACTTTTGAGTTTGTTTAGCTGTGTATTTGTTAACTCTAAAACGGAAGATTGAGTAGAATTAACTTGCAGCAGCGTTGCGTCAATAGTAGACTGCATTGCTGTTAGCGGAGTTCGTAACTCATGAGCAGCATCTGATGTAAATTGTTGGATTTGTTGATAGGAACGGTAGATTGGTTGCATTGCCAATCCTGCTAACCACCAGCTTGATAAACCGACCAAAATTAACGCCACTGGACACCCCAGCAACAGAGTTAACCGTAAAGCAGTAAGATGTTGGTCTAGGTCTGCCAGCGATCGCCCTATTTGCAGATAACCCCATTGTTGATTCTTTGACTGGAGTGGCAAAGAAATTTGGCGAAATTGTTCTCCTGAAGCTGTTTTCAAAGTCAACCAACGAGGAGAACCAGGAGTTAATGGTAATTGATCCAAGGGTAATCCAGCGATCGCGATCGGTGTATTGGACAACTTGGACAATCGCAGGTAAAAACTAACAGGTGCAACGGCTCCAGAAATTCGTCGTTTGACTAATGTCCCTTGAGTAAAACAATTTGCCTGAGTCTGACACAGTTCCAGGGAAAGCTGCTGTGCTAATTTTTGCAGTTGTCCCGGTTGTTGCAATACTGGCTCAATACTCTGATCGATGGCATCAGCTACCGATTCTAGCCCTTGATCGATCGTTTCCCAGTAGGCATGAGCAATCACTTGATATAGCCCAAATCCGCATAAACCAAGGATGCAGCCCATCACCCCCGCATACCAACCAGCGAGTTGCAAGCGTGTTCGGCGAAATAAGCGATTTTGGTGCATCGAAGGAAAGTTTTGAGTTTTGAGTTGTAGGGGCGGGTTTAGCAGAAAATTCTTGACTCTCAGCAGAAGAATTAACAACAAAACCCGCCCTTACAGAGTTGTAAGTTAAAAAGAAGGTTTTCAGTTAATAAACTTCTCCTTGTCCCCTTGTCTCCTTGTCCTGATTTACTGATGGGTATTAAAGCGATAACCAACACCGTAAATATTTTCAATCAAAGGACTGCTGTTATCATCTCCTAGCTTACGTCGCAGCAGTCGCACTTGAGCGGCAACCACATTACTAATTGGTTCTTCGCCAATTTCCCAAAGCTGATTCAAAATTTGATCGCGGGTCAGAATTTGGTTGGGATGTCGCATCAGGTATTCTAGCAGCTGAAATTCTTTGGCAGTCAATGCAACTGCCTGTTTCTCCTCATTGGGTAAAGTCCGAGTAACTGCATGAGTTGCATAATCTAGCGAGAGGCAACCAACCTGTAACTGTCTTGGTTGGAAGTGGGGTACTCGACGGCGCAATGCTCGTAATCGTGCTAATAGTTCGGGCATTCCAAATGGTTTTACCAAATAATCATCCGCTCCGCTATCGAGCCCAATAATTTTCTCTTCCATCCGGTCTTTAGCAGTTAGGATTAAGATTGGCAGGGCGCTGTTTTTTTCCCGCAACCGTTTACACAACTCAATTCCAGAAATTCCTGGCAACATCCAATCGAAGACAGCGAGTGTATATTGCACCCAGCTGTCTTCCAGATAACTCCATGCCTGAGTTCCATCTAAAAACCAGTCCACGATATAAGCTTGATGGCTGAGAACTTCCTTGATCGCAGACCCTACATCAATTTCATCTTCAACTAATATTAATCGCATAATGAGGGGCGGGGTTAGGGG
>NZ_JADEWG010000172.1 GCF_015207735.1 [Phormidium] sp. LEGE 05292 | reverse complement strand
GGGGAGCAGGGGGGCAGAGGGGCAAACTCGTTTGTTTCTTCCTCGACTTTAATACCCAGTCGCCAGTCGCGAGTCGCCAATCCTCAATCCCTAATAGTTCCAGTAGTACCCAGTCCTCAATCACCAGTCGCCAGTCGCCAGTCCCCAGTCCCCAGTCCCCAGTCCCCAGTCCCCAATCGCCAATCACCAGTTCCCGACCCTACGGAAAGGGTAGCGATGGCGGGGATTCGGGTTGCGCCTGGGGCGGAGGCGATTTCGCCGCAGGAGGCGATCGCAATGCGCCAAGAGTTAGAAAATTTAATTGGTAGGGTGGAAAGTGCTTTACTAACTGCTAATGCTGCTAATAGTTCGGTGAGAATTGCAGAGGGAAAGGTGGGAAATACTGCGATGACTGTTGCGGCTACTACTTTAACTACTAATCAATTATCAGCAGCAAATACGCTGCAACAAGCGCGAGAAGTTTTGCAATCTTTGCCGGAATTAATTGCTAATAGAGACTATGGTAATGCGCGGAGTCAATGGTTAAAAACAAGGGCTAGTTTGTGGAATTTGTACCCGCTCGATCGCTTGGTGGAAAATTCCGAAATTCGGGCTATTTGGTTAGACCGAGGAACGATCGTTCAAGCTGGTTCTGAACAAGGTTTGGCTAAAGTTTTTGACCGTTTAGCACAAGCAGGAATTAATACTGTTTTCTTTGAAGTTGTTAATGCTGGTTATCCGATTTATCCGAGTCAAGTTGCACCGGAACAAAACCCTTTAACTAAAGGTTGGGACCCGTTGAAAGCGGCGGTTAAACTGGCGCATGAACGGGGGATGGAATTACACGCTTGGGTCTGGACTTTTGCGATCGGAAATCAACGCCATAACACAATTTTAAATCAACCACCAAACTATCTTGGCCCGGTATTAACAGCCCATCCAGATTGGGCAAATTATGATAATCGAGGTAACATTATTCCTCTGGAACAAACCAAGCCATTTTTAGATCCAGCAAATCCAGAAGCAAGGCGATATTTACTTAAGTTATTTGAGGAAATTGTTAGCCGTTATAAAGTAGATGGATTGCAATTAGATTATATTCGTTACCCTTTTCAAGACCCTAGACGAGGTTTTGTTTATGGATATGGAAGTGCAGCGCGACAGCAATTTCAACAATTAACTGGTGTCGATCCAATTAATATTTCTCCTAATAGTCCTCTTTGGCAAAAATGGACTGAGTTTCGCACTGAGCAAGTTAATTCTTTTGTGGCGGAAGTAGCCCAAATGTTGCGACAAAAACGGTCTGATTTAATTTTATCGGTAGCGGTTTTTGGCTATCCAGAAGCCCAAAGAATTCAAAATTTGCAGCAACATTGGGAAGTTTGGGCGCGGCGAGGTGATGTAGATTTAATTTTACCAATGGCTTATGCTCAAGATACGAATAGTTTTCAAAGGTTGGCGGAACCTTGGCTTAATAATGATACTTTAGGTGGAACTTTAGTTTTACCGGGAATTTTACTTTTAAATTTACCTGAATTAAGTGCGATCGATCAAATTCAATTAGTGAGAGATTCCCCAAATGGCGGTTATGCTTTGTTTGCAATGGAGCATTTTAGTAATAGTTTGCAGGGAATTTTTAATCGCACGCAAGCAACTGTTAGACGGGATAATAAAGAACCATTCCCTTTGCGTCAACCTTTTGCAGCAGCGGCGAGTCGGTTAACACTTCTTCAAAAGGAATGGAACTTTTTGTTAGGTTCAAATCAATTATTGATGTCGCCAAACGATCGATCGCAATATAACACTCAAAGCGCAGAACTTTTAAAAGCATTCAATCGTTTAGCAGAAAAACCAAATGCGAGTAATTTTGATGCTGCGAAGAAAGCTTTAACACTTTTTCGTTTTCAATTTAGCGGTTGGATGCGATTACATTCTATGAAGAATAGCTATCAAGTGCAAACTTGGAATAATCGTTTAGCTAGTTTGGAAAGGTTGCTGAATTATGGGGAAAGAATTGTTTTGAAAAGGTCAAATTCTACTGCTGTTCAACGTTAATAAAACTGTCCGTTGTGACGACTTCAGTCGTAGCTTTGTGACAAATGAAGGACTAAAGTCCTCACAACAGACAATTAACTTACTCTTTCTGCTAATTCTAACCATCTTTCTGTAGCAGAATCGATCGCTTCCGTCAATTCAGCCAACTTATCAGTTAACTTTTGTAATTCATTAAAATCACTGGGAGGATTGTTGTAGAGAGTTTTTTCAACTGCTTCTTTTTCGGCTTCCATTTTAGGAATTTTATTTTCTAGTTCTTCATATTCCCGCTTTTCTTTAAAAGAGAGTTTACGAGGTTGATCGGATTTTGGAGTTTCGATTTTGGGTTTAGAATCTTTAGATTCTGAAACTTCCTTGGTTTTTTTAAGTTCTTTTTCTTCGGTTTCTGCGGCAGCTTTATAATCTAAATAAACCGAGTAATTTCCGGGATATTGTCGGATATTTCCCCCATCTTCAAACGCAAAAATTACGTCAACAGTACGATCGAGAAAATAGCGATCGTGCGATACCACAATTACACAACCATTAAAATCTTCCAAATACTCTTCTAAAACCCCTAAAGTTTGCACATCTAAATCATTTGTTGGTTCGTCTAAAATCAACACATTTGGCGCACTCATCAACACTTTTAATAAAAACAATCGCCGTCTTTCCCCACCGGAAAGTTTACTAATTGGTGCATATTGTTGATTCGGTGGAAACAGAAACCTTTCCAACATTTGCGAAGCAGTAATTACACTTCCATCGGAAGTTTCTACCAGTTCAGCGATATTTTTTAAGTAATCTATTACTCGTTGTTCTTCGTTTATATTTACATCATCTGAGTGTTGATCGAAATAACCAATATGAATTGTTGAACCAAGTTCGACTGTTCCCGAATCTGGTTGCACTTTTCCGGTAATTATATCCATTAAAGTGGATTTTCCTGCGCCGTTACTCCCAATAATTCCAATGCGATCTTCGGGATTAAAATTATATGTAAAATCCTTAATTAAAGTGCGATCGCCATAACTTTTGCAAATTTCTTTTAGTTCAATTACTTTCTTCCCAATCCGTCGCCCAACCGTAGAGATTTCAACTTTTCCTTGCGTTTGTTTGAACTCTTGCGCTTGCATTTCTCGAATGCGATCGATCCTTGCCTTTTGTTTAGTACTGCGTGCTTTTGGCCCTCTTTTTAACCACTCTAATTCCCGGCGCAAAACTCCCGCGTGTTTGCGCTGACTACTAATAGCTGATTCTTCAGATTCAGCTTTTTTCTCTAAATAATAAGCGTAGTTACCAGAATAAGTGTAAAGGTCGGCGCGATCGATCTCAATAATTCGATTAGTAACTTTATCCAAAAAATAGCGATCGTGCGTAATTAACAACAAAGCACCGCGAAACCGATTCAAATAACTCTGTAACCACTCCACAGAAAGCGCATCTAAATGGTTCGTTGGTTCATCCATTAATAACACATCAGGTTCCGATAAAAGCGCCGTTGCTAAAGCAATTCTTTTTCGATAACCGCCAGACAAATCGCCAATTTTGGCATCAAAATCTTCAATTCCCAACTTACTTAAAATCACTTTGGCGTTGGTTTCTAATTCCCACGCACCCACCTCTTCCATGCGTTGCGAAACACTAGACAACCGCGACATTAATTTGTCATGATCTCCATGTCCATGAGCTAGTTTATCGGAAATTTCTTCATATTCCCGCACTAACGCCATTTGTTCGCCACTATCAGCAAAAACCTGCTCTAAAACTGTATGATTTTCATCTAAATCTGGCTGTTGAGGTAGGTAGACAATTTTAGAACCCGAATTAACCCAAACTTCGCCGCTATCAATTGGTTCTAAACCTGCGATCATTTTCAATAAAGTCGATTTTCCCGAACCATTAGTGCCAATTAGCCCAACTTTATCACCCTCATCTAAACTAAAACTGGCATCTTTGAGAATTTCTTTGATACCGAAGTCTTTTTTTAGCGATCGCAATGTAAAAATAGTCATAATTCCCAGCTTGTCTACCAATATTCTAGTGTAACGCTCTCTCAGACTTGTGTGTTATCAAACTATCATCAAAACTCATCTGCTTTCATCTGCGAACCCAACAAAAAAGCTACATTTACATCTGCGTTTATCTGCTTTCATCTGCGGTAAAAAAAAGACTTCCCAATTTTACCAAAAATCTAATAAGCTCAGTTTCTAAGTTTTAGATCCCCCTAAATCCCCCTACCCTGCGGGAAGGCTACGCCTATAACAAGGGAGACTTTGATTCTGATTTCCCCCTTAATGTTAATAGCAAAGCTTCGTTTGGTTCCCCCCTTATTAAGGGGGGTTAGGGGGGATCAAAGCTAACAAAGTAACAACACAAAACAAATTTCAGTTATAAAATTCCTTTATTCATGAGTTGTACCATCAGGCATAGTAGCACCTGCCAATTCTGCACCCATTAAATTAGCACTACTCAATTCTGCCCTTGCCAAATTCGCCTTTCGCAAATTCGCACCAGAAAAATCAGCCCTTGCCAAATAAGCCTCAATTAATTCCGCTTCAGATAAGTTAGCTTCCCGCAAATCTACCCGACTCAAATCTACCTTAATTAATCTCGTGCGACTCAAATTTGCCCGACTCATTTTCGCCTTACTCATCTTGGCATCCGTCAGCAAAGAATCGCGTAAGTCTACATTTGTCAAATCTGCATCAGTTAAATTTGCCCGTTCTAATTTAGTATTCCGCATATAAGCCCCTGCTAAGTTAGCCCCACTCAAATTGGCATCATTGAGATAAGAATTACCCAATTTTGCCCCAGCTAAATTAGCACCACTTAAATCTGCTTCTCTTAAAGTTGCTTCCGTTAAATTAGCCCCACTCAAATCTACTTTTGCTAAATTTGCACCTGTTAAATTAGCTCCGCGTAAGTCAGCTTTGTGTAAATTTGCGCCGATTAAATTCGCCGTGTAAATTCTCTTTTCTTCCCGGAAATTTGCTCCCCGCAAGCAAGCACCTGTGAGATTAGCGCCACTTAAATTAGTTCCCCGCAAATCTGCATCCATTAAATTAGCATCTAAAAGATTGGCTAAGGTAATATCTGCACTGCGTAAATCAGCACCTTTTAAACTAGCGCCATGTAAATCAGCATTATGTAAGTTAGCAGCAGTTAAATTTGCCTGATTTAAGATCGCACCATCAAGTTTGGCACGAATTAAATTGGCTTTGCGTAAATCCGCTCGACTCAAATAAGAAAAAATTAAATTAGCTCCATTTAAATCTGCGCCCTTGAGAGTTATGCCAATCAAATCAGCATTAAAAAGATTGACAGCCCGCAAATTAATTCCCACAAATTGTGTTTCACCTGCGGCATAACGTTTTAACAGTTCATTAGGGTTCATATTGGTGTATTTGTGAATATAAATTTTCTCAAGTTTTAAGATGGGCGAATTTGACAAGTTTCTTCGCCATCATCTAGATCATCTTTCGCGCCTGTAATTTCTCCCTCAAAATTCATGACAAAATTTTCTAGTTCATATTGATTTGACTCCCGGTTAGCATAGTAACGTTTCATTGCTTGATAAACTGCCCCTGCTGCTTGTGTATATTCATCTGTTGGATTTAAGTTTTTCGCTACTGTTTGCAGGTTATATTCTAAGTCTTTTAAAGTTTTGCATTTATCAAATAGCTTGTGCAACAAAACGTCTAATTCTTTGGTTTTTAAACTTAACCAATCTTGTTGGCAACTAAAGTCCAATAGATGATAAATAATCGAATAAGCCAATATTTTTGCCCGGAGTGGATTAGTATATTTCATAATCTCCACCCGCAATTCAAAGGTATCGTAACTTATTAGCGGTTCATCCCAGCCTAAATTGGGTTTATACTCTAAAGATTGTGGCACAGGATTGCTTTTGACAACTTGTTGGGTAACTTCTTGTGAATCTGGATAAAGCCTTGTCATCTGTTCAGCAATCACATCAGCAACTAAGGCATATTCCATTGGTTTATTCAATGTTTTGACAAGTTTATCTAAGGAATGATTCAAATAATCTAAAGTAGGATTTGCTATTTGCAATTCTTGAATTAGTTCTTTTAATTTTATGCTATTTAACTGATTGGCATCATTTTCCCACTTACTTTTACAAATTGCATAAATGAGTTTTTTGATACGTAAAGCATTTTGATGTTCTTCTAAGTTTTTGACGACTTCATCAAGCAAGGATAAAGCTTTCATTATTGCTACCACACTCAACTATTTAGATGAGAAAGTCTTGAGTCTATTTTATTACGATCGGACCTTCCTAGAGCTTGTACGGATATTGTATTCCCATAACAAAATCTAGCAACTTCCAGAGCCACTAGCTATAGGACTTCTTCCAGAGTACCGCACAGAATAACCAGACTATCTCATCTTGACAAATATTTAATCAATTAGGGATAAAAATTGAAAAAAATTTTATAATTTGCCATCCTGCTTTAGATATATTTGTATCCACCTTTGGGTATACTTAGCAAAACGGTAATTTATTAACGAACAAGCTGTACGTTTGGTAAATAAAAGGTATTTTTGGCATGAATTATTTCCAGTTAGAAGAAGAAATTTCTAAGTTGACTACGGCGATGATGACTCGCCATCGGGAGATTGTTTCTGACTTAATTATGAGTTTGAAAGCACAATTAACTCTAGAAGAGGTAGCTGGTGTAGTTTTGGTAAGTATCGAACGTTTGTTATGGTTTGATATAGATTTATTTTTTTGGTGTGCAGAAAATCTAATTCCGACGGAGATTAAAAGCGAAATCAAGAAAATAATTGCTGTAAATAACTATAAACAGTTAATTGCTAAGGGTTTAATACCCGGACAAGATTTTAGTATAGATGGAGACGGTAAACTTTTACAAAATCCTTGTCGCCGTACTCATTAAGCTGTGGAGCATCTAAATTTACTAGTTGAGGTAGCAGGGGAGAGGATTAGGGCAATTTTCTCCTCTATTGAAATAATGTAAAACACCTTAATTCATCTTAGTTCATTGGGTTTAGCGATCGCATTCCCCTAATTTGCTTTGCTTATAGTAATTATTACGAATGCTAAGCAAACTCAGCCAATAGATTGAGTATAAATCACTATAAATCAGTAGATAAAAAGACCACAATTGAGGGAATATTAGAAATAGCATAATGTTCAGGAGGCCAAATTATGGCACCATACATTTCCTTCTCTTCCGCACTGCAAACATTTGCACAGGCTTATCTAGTTTCCGTTGTACTGGTACTGGCGCTTTCTTATATCGGCTGGGTGATCGTTGAAATTATGGAAGAATCCCACGAAATTTAATCATCTAAACTCGCTTCTTACTGGGAAAAGCTCCAAGGCAGAAATCAGAAGGCAGAAGGTAAGAATACTTGTAAAGTTGAGTTTTAAGCCTTTTGTAATTGGCTACTTATTTCCGCCATCCTGCTATAGGAAATTTTAATTTTAGTAAGAAACAACTTCTGGATAATTTTTTTGTGGTTCTCCCAACAACACGAACGAACAATGAAGTTGCTGCACTATTTCAGTAGTAATATTGCTCATTGCTAATCCTGCCGCAGTGCGTTGCCGTTCCGATCGCAAAACCACTAAATCCGAAAGTTGAGACGCAATAAGTACTGCTTTTACAATATCATCATTAGCCACGACTTTAATATCAGTATTAATGTCAGGCATCCATTTTTCAGCTAACAAATTCATCTGAGAAGTTGTCCAAGCAATTTTAGTAGGTGAAGTGCGGCGATCGCAAACATTTAACAAAGTTACTTGTGCCTGATTTGCATCTGCTAAAATTTTGGTAAATCTTATTAACCTAACAGCTTGATTAGTAAAATTTTCCATTGGCACCAAAATTCTCTGAATCTTACTAGGTGAATCCAGCAAGCGGGTAATCGCCACCGGACAATGAGAAGCCCATAAAACCCCATCAATTACATTTCCAAACAAACGTGCTCGGAAACTAGTGCGACTACTCCAACCCATCACAATTAAATTAGCATTTTTTTCCCGACTAGCACGACTAATTCCTTGAGCAACAGCATCATCAATTCGTAATATTGCTTCTGCTTCCACGCCTAATTCTCGACTCATTTCCATTGCTCTTTCAAGTAACATTTCATTTCGGTCTAGAGCCTTATCCAACTCGGAAGCATCCATGTGAGCGTGAGCTTGGGGAATAGCTAAAGGCAAAATTCTCCCACCTTCATGCTTTGCCAAAATCGCCGCCATTTCAATCAAAAATCTTTCTGTTTGCGGATTTCTTACTGGCACTACAACAGAAAAACGAGAACTAACTTTTTCTTCTTCCTCTATTTCTGTTTTTTGCTCCACAGAAACAACATTAGTCTCAGCTAAACGCAAACCCGGAGCAACTTTACTAGTAATTAATGGCCCTAAAGTAGCCGTTACTAGCATTAATACTAAAACACTATTCAAGACTCCTTCATTCAACATTCCCGCCCGATAACCTACCAACGTGGCTGCTAAAGTTGCCGCTACTTGAGGCATAGATAACGACCACATAGTTAACATTTCTTGCTTGTTGTAGCGATATATTAATGAAGCAAACAAAGCAGCTAAAAATTTACTTATAATTAAACCGGAAACAATTGCCAATGTCAGCCAAATTGATGACAGACTTTTCAGAAAACCGGGAATATCAATTAGTAATCCCATATCCACGAAAAAAGCCGGAATAAATAGGACACTACCGACAAATATTACTTTTTCTTTGACAGGCCCTTCTCCGATCGCATCATTCACCGCCAAACCTGCCAAAAAAGCCCCAACAATTTTTTCTACCCCGATTAATTCAGCCCCCAAAGCAGCCAGAAAAACTGCTAATAACACAAATAAAAACTGATTACCTTGATCGTCACCTGTGCGTCGGAAAAATTGCCTTCCTGCCCAATCAAAACCAAATAAGACGATCGCAGAATAAACAATTAACATTCCCAACAAAGTGAATAAACTAGTTAAAGAAAACTCACCTTTATGAATGGCAATACAAACAGCTAATACTAACAAAGCACCAATATCAGTAAAAATTGTCGCCCCAATTGTTACTGTAACTGCTTCATTTCCTACCACCCCAAGACGACTCACAATTGGATAAGCCAAAAGTGTATGAGACGCAAACAGAGAACCAATTAAAATTGAAGCATTCCAATCAAAACCAAAAAATCGCCCCACAATTGTTCCGAAAATTAGCGGCACAATAAAGGTAAAACTGCCAAAACCTGCGGAACGATATTTAGTTTTGCGGAACTGTTCCATATCAACTTCTAAACCTGCAACAAACATCAGGTAAACTAACCCAATGTCTGAAAGTAATTCCATAGTTGGTTGTTTAGTTTGCAGTATATTTAAAGCATTAGGGCCAAGGATAACACCTGCTGCTAGTAAACCAACTAATCCCGGTAATCGTAATTTTTCAAATAATGGAGGTACAGTAAGAATTACCGCCAGCAAAATCGCAAACGGCACAATTGGCTGCTGAACTACGTGCAAAATTGATTCCATAATGTGGCAGGTTAGATAAAGGGGCTGAATGAACTGGGAAACAAAATCAATATTGCTTTGTTTCTGATGTTTAGATTTTTTTGAGTTTAGGGTAAAAGGTAATGGTTCAAAACTTAAGCCAAATTAATTTAACCTGATAAAAAATACTGAGTCTACTAGCCTATGGATAGATTTAATACTATGTCTTAAGGTAAAAAAGATTTATCAAATGGATTTTTATCGAAATTTTAATTGTTGTTAAATTTACAATTATCTTAACTTAACAAAGACAGTTATTTTATCACAAATGGATTTGGCTTAGAATCACTCTTAAGCGATCGTAATCATCACGAAGTAATGTACTTAAATAACGTCCAGCTTTCACCAACCAAGTGCGATCGCCCTTTCTTAGCTGATAAATTCCTCGAATCGCCGCCGCGCAAAGTGCATCCACAGGCGCTTGCGGCACTTGCAGGAGCATTCGCAAAAAATCTAACTCTTCACTAAATACAATAATTTCTTCAGGTTCGCAGAAATAAACAGCTTGGTGAATTTGCGGAGGACGGGGAGGAATATGTTGATAAAAACTTTGCTGTTTTCCCGGAGTTTTATAACCCACAATAGCAGCACTAAACTCAGTTTTTAGCATCGCAAAAATTTGCGGTTGTTCTTCCCGTAACTCCGCCAAAGACATTCCTAAAGCACGGGCGCGATGTACAGAATCAATTGGTGAAGTAGTGGCATGATAAACCACAGCATAAATCAGATTATCTGATTCTTCATCGAGCGATCGCACCCAACTTCCAAAAGGAGGCATCGCCGGAAAACTTAAAGTCTCTGGTTCCAAACATTGAGCCAAAAACTCCGAAGTTGAGGTTACTATCACCTCAGCAAAATGATTCGGGTGGCGAGTCCCACCAGCAAATTGTGGTAAAGGAAGACGCATAATTTTAGCTAATTGGTAGTTGGTAATTGGTAGTTGGTAATTGGTAGTTGGTAATTTAGTTATTTATTAACTCAAGTCTCCAGTTATAAAGTAGTAGATAGAGCAGGCAGCCCACTACCCACTACCCACTACCTACTACCTACTACCTATTACTTGTTTACTTGCCCTTTTTCTTACCAGCAGTTGTATCTACCAGTTCCAATTCGGAAAGGCGAAAAGTGATTAATTTATCCCAGTTACCACCTTCAAACAACACAGCTGCCTTACCATCAGTAACTCGTTGTACTAACCCTTGAAAACCATAATAAATATCATTGACATTTTTAACACGCACAGCTGATCCGGGCAAAAACATGATTATCTCCTCAGTGATTGCTTCATTATTAGCTTACTATTAATTACTGGGTTGCCAAAACTAAAACTTAAGTCGCTGTCGATAATTTGCCACCGATTCTACCAATCCTACAGCAATAAAATTGGTCAACATAGCCGATCGCCCGTAACTCACCCAAGGCAAAGGAATCCCCGTCACAGGTGCCATCCCAATCGTCATCCCAATATTGACAATTACCTGAAACACAATCATTGCCAAAACACCAACAGCTAACAGAGAACCAAAATTATTCTTAGAACTCTCAGCAATCATCACCAAACGCAGACAGAGGAACCAAAAAACTAGCAAAACCGCAATACAACCCACAAAACCCAGTTCCTCACCAATTGCTGAGAAAATAAAGTCCGTATGTTGTTCAGGAACAAAATTTCCCTGAGTTTGAGTTCCATGATACAGACCCCTGCCCCACAATTCACCAGATCCAATAGCAATCCGAGATTGAATCAAGTGATAACCCGAACCTAAAGGATCGTGTTCCGGGTTCAAAAAGGTAATGATGCGATTTTTTTGATAATCCTTCAATAAACCCCAAAAAATATGTCCAGCTTCACCACCAATTAAATTAATCGCCACTGCACCAACAGCACCTCTAACTGGCCAAGGTAAAGTTTTCCAGCCAACCACTGCCATTAATGCTGACCAAGCGCACCATCCCGGTAAGTAAACATTAAACAAAATTGCCGAGACAACAGGAGAACTGAGCAAGAGTAACCAACCGGGATTTACATTAGCCCAATACAGCATTCCCAGAGTGATTGCCCCAAAAACCAAAGAAGTTCCTAAATCTGGTTGTAAAAAAACTAAAGCCCAAGGAACAGCTGTAATTCCCAAAGACCGGGCTAAAGAACCCATAGTCGCAGAATCTTTAGCACTTAATAGCACGGCTAGAGTAATAATCAACGATAACTTAGCAAATTCTGAAGGCTGAACATTGAAGGAACCAATAGCAATCCAACGTTGGGCACCTTTGGCACTCGTACCAGCAATCATCACAAAAATCAGAGACAGATTGCTAATGCCATAGATAACCCAATGCCATTTAATCAAGTTTTCATAACGCCAGCGAGCGCATAAAAGCATCAAGCTTAAACCGACTACAGCAATGAGGATATGTTCTGCCCACTTGGGAGCTTCTAAAAAGGCTTTAATGACAATCAAACCGAAAGCTAGACCACCAATTAACCATTGCTGCCAATTTTCATGAGCGACATATTGTGCTGCTACGACCAATATCGTCAGCACTAATGCTAAACCACTCAAAGCGAAAACCCAAGGTTTCCACCATAAATGCGTAATTTGATTAAGTTCTGTACTACGGATCATGATGCCGCCTAAGATGGAAAGTCCCAGAGGCAGCAGAAATAGCCAAAGGTCTGTTTGTTGCCAGGGTAAGACTATAGACTTCCAACGAAATGATTTTATTGACTTCAACATCATGATTTTTTAGATCGGACTCCAGGGAAAAGAGCAATTTTAGATTTCAGATTCTAGATTTTAAATGGTCATGACTGGGGACTGGGGACTGGGGACTGGGAAGAAGAGATAGGGAGGTAGGAAGGTAGGGGGG
>NZ_JADEWG010000171.1 GCF_015207735.1 [Phormidium] sp. LEGE 05292 | reverse complement strand
CGTTTAACAACTCTAATTTTAAAATGAAGAATCCTTCTTTTTCATAAGCAGTGAAAACTGTAACGTTTGGTAAGTTTAATAAGGTATCTAGATGAAAATCCATCGTCCTTTTCGGGTAAAATGTAGTGTTAACTACATTTTACCCCATGATGCCGGAGGACGCGTAGAGCAACTGACCAATTAGATGAATCTGGTCAAACTTTAAGGGAGAGATTAAACAGTATTTTGGATGAATTAGGCATTACTCATCGCGTGCGACGCTGATGAGTTTTTCAAAGCTAAAAATGTTTTAGGGTGTAGCTTGAATCTACACCCCACATCGAATCCAAGTTTCTTTGGTAGCCAATATGGGTAAATAAAGTTAACTTGTTTGGTTAAAAGCACCAAAACCAAATACTTGCGTTACAAGCGTGGGGGTTTGGGGGATACCTCCCCAACAAGCGATGGCGGCAACTGATTATACTACCAACGCAGAAATACGGATACCGCCACTGCTTGCTCCGTGTGGAAGAGGGGAAATAAGGGCAATCAAGTGAAGGGAAATGGTAGGGAAAAATGTGGTAAAAAGATAGCCAAAAACAGCATAAACCCTACTACATCCCTACTATTTTCCTCCAATGACATTTACTGGGTGTAAGGAAAACCAAGGAAAAAAACGCAAGCCTTTGACCAAAAAATCCTTGATAAACCTTAATAAACCTGGGGTTTCCTGCTACTGACTTATAGTAATAAATACTTAAATTTACCAATTTTCGTTTTTACTTAAAATATGGAAGCCCCGCAACCCTGTTCTGCGATCGCCAATTCAGGCAGTTCAGTTAACAAGTTTTTGCAGTTATCGATAAACTTAGAAACCTTAGCCTGATTAGCTTTTAAGGTTTTTGCATGACCCCGCAGTGCTTCGACTTTGGCAAGTAGGGTTTCGAGTTCAGATTGGGTTGAGTTTAGTTCGGTTGCGAATACTGTTAGCATCGTGGTTACTCCTAAATTAATTTTGGGGATGTAGGGCGTTCGGAAGTTTCTCAGGCTGTCGAACGCCCTAACTTTTTGTATGGTTTGAGCAACCACATATAAAGTATATCGCTTGTTTACAGTGAAATGATTGTTTTGAACCTGAATTTATATTAGATTATTCGCTGTAAACAAGTGAATCAGATAAGCAAAAATGATATATCACTTGTAAACAGTGGTATGAGACGTAATCAGACGAGCGGTAATCAGGTCTGTTATGATATCAATTGAATATGATTCACAGTAAACAAGCGAATTAAGCGAATTATGCCTAACCCTAATCCGGTTCAGAATGAGAAATTGAAAGCTAAACAGTTTAAGAAGGTCATCACCCCAGATGGAGAACTGGCTGAGAAACCATGTGCTGTGCGATTGCCAAAGGATATTGATGGAATTTTGCGCCAGTTCCCCGATCGGAATGAGTTTCTTAGAGAGGTAATTACAAAAGCTGTTAAAGAACGAGTTGCCAGTTAATCTGCGATCGCTAATCACCAAAGCTGTCAGAGAAAAGGTTAAGCAGGTTAGTGCAAAATTACCCACTGTAAAAAGTTTCAACAGATGAGCGTTATCGATTTAAAAACCCTCTACGAAACTGATGATTATGAATGGTTGGAGTCAACCATTGAATTACTAAAAAATCGTCAGTTTAATGCTTTAGATTTAGAAAACTTAATTGAGGAGTTAGAAGACTTGGGCAGTGAGAAAAGAAATGCTGTAGTCAGTCTTTTAGAGCAGATTATCAGACATTTACTATTACTTCAATACTGGACAAGTGAAAGAGAACGTAACCAAAACGGTTGGGAGGCAGAAATCGTAAGTTTCCGAATTCAACTCAAACGAAGATTAACAACTAATTTACGAAACTATTTGCAAGAGAATTTAAACTCTATCTACAATGATGCACTGCTTTTTGTAAACAAAAAAACTGGGTACTCTGTTGAGTTTCCCGATGAATGTCCTTACACACTTGAGCAATTACTCGATCTGAATTGGTATCCGCTCGACACCCTTGCTTCGTTTAGTGAGTAAAAGCTGGGTAAACTAAGGCTCTTCACGCTCGCGCTCTCGGTTGCCAGAAAAAGAATAAACCCCTATTACCGTAAAGGTAATGGGGGTAGATAATTTTAGAAGATTGACCCAATTAAGATGGGTTTTGCAATGCTTGTATCAAACGCTGACGTTCATCAGGCGTTAACTTATCGAGTGATTGAATCAAAGAATCTAAATCAGACTTAGGTTCATCATGAGGAACTGATTCCTTGATTGACTCCTGAGATGGCAAATTAGGGAACAACAATTGATCGATCGTTTCCTCAATGAATCGTCGCTTTTGTTGCGGCGTACTGTGTTCATAGGAAGCCCTGAGAGTCTCCACCGAATGCCCCATTGCGTAGGCCAAAGACCGCAATTGTGCATCGTTAAGGCCAACCTGAAAGGCCCACGTAGCCCATATATGACGCATGGTATGAGGCGTAGTACGCTTGCCAATTAAACGATGGGCAGACCTTTCAAAGGCATTAGCAAAAGCAACATCACCGTAGGGAGTACCAATAAATGGTTGTAAAAAAAGATACCCCCAAGACCATTGTACAGACTTTTTCCGAGTCGGAAGATAGCAGGCATCATGGGGATCAAAATCGGCACGACCTTTAGTAATCCACTTACCACGCCGCCCCTTTAATTCAGGCTGCCACCAGTCAGAAAATTGATTATTGTAGCCAACCTCCACCCACCAGCCATACAAGTAGCGTTGCAAATAGTCATAAAGACAACTACCATCAGCGAACTGGCGGTTAGGAATGACGATCGATTGAGGGCCATGAGTTTTGCGGGTTTTGTACTTCTGGATGTCTAGAACCCAAACCCCTTGCGGGTAATGTCTTTGCTCATGAAAGTAACAAAAATGAAGATAATTATCCTTCAATGTTCCGTCCCACTCCTTTTCCCGTACTTCAAGAGGTGGTAGGGGATGGTATAGCCCGTCGGCTTTTACAAAATCAGGGCGTTGAATTGGGCAACACAGAGCCACTTTCAAGTTGCGAAACTCTTCTTGCCGACGAGCAGGCATAAAGGCCAGTACGTACCATTGTAAGTACTGCTGATGTTCTCTAGCAATAATAATGCTAGTGCGGATTCGACCGCGATTGTCTCGGAAACGGCATTCAAGACGTTGCCTTTCGACAACCTCACGCTGTATATAAGACAGTGCGGTTTCCCCTTCAGGAGGGTCAGGCCATTTCTTGCTCTGATCCGCTACATAACGCTTATCTTTGATCCACTCATCTGCTTCCTGATAGGCTGCTCTCAGATAATTTCTCACTAACTTGAAGATAGGAAGATGAGGATAATCTTGCTCCTCCTCTACTAAATCCAAGCACTGAAATTTAGCCAATTCCAGAAATGTATTTAGCTTTTGTCTTCTGGTTTTAGGACTTTGAGCCTTAACAACTTCCCGCAAAAATTTCAAGTAACCGCACAACCAAACTTCTAACTTTTGTTTTTCTTGTTTCCAAAATTTACTTTCCTCTTGTTTAGTTAAATTTTCCATCTGTTCAAGAGTCAGCCTCGGAAACAATAAATCCAAACTAAGTTCTGATGCGAGATAGATGGGCGATAGTATCGATAATACCATCCTAAAACTAAACGAACTTCCTGAATATAGCATTTAGCAGTAGTTTCTCCCACCCTTTCTATAACTCTTCCAGGATACTCAGAATCAGTTAAATAGTGATAAAGGTTGTCAAGTTCCCTCTGAAGTGATGAAGAAATTTCTTTGTACGTTAGCCCATATTTCAAAACTCCACCAGGTCTGTCCATCAATGGAGTATTTAAAATTCCCCCGTGATGAGTTTTCCAGATAGGACTGCACTCATCTTTTACCTTAGCTGAACGTGATAAACATCCCAGCCCCCAATCCTGTTGTTCAAACCAAATAAGGAATTTTTCAAATACACTTCCGTAGTTACTTTGGCTGGATTTTGAAACATTCAATTTAGCAAAAGCTTGCTGTAAAGTTTGCCGACCATTAAGCAGAGTATCCACTTCCAATTGCTTGAGATATGAGAGTGCAGATTGGACATCTTCCTTGGTCATTTGGGGGTTCTGACTTATTCTTTGGTATCCCATTTCTGTCAGCCAAACTCGGAGGAGAACCGACCGAAGTTGATTGATAATATTCTGAGCGCTTTTAGGACTTTTGATTGAGTTGATGTAGACCACGTAAAGTTCATAAACATCAAATACAGTGATTTTTTGTTTCATAATAAATTCCGAGGTAAAAATTGCGGTGAAAGAAGATGCTCAAACAGATATTATTTAAGAGCTAAATAAAGATGTATCGGTTAGTTCGAGACTTCACTTCTTTGTTCTTTATTTATTATAAAATACCTGAAAGCATTTGTGTTGAGCATGAAGGCAAATGCTAAACAGCATTTGATACTAAAAAGCTATAATCCTCTTCATAAAAGGACTTTAGCCTTTTGCGACCTCCCATTTTTAATAAATATTTGGAGTCATACCAATAAAAAACTGGTCTTAAATAAATCCTAATCATGCTTGTTCTCTTGTTTATTAACAATCGAAAATCTAATTTTACGAATCGAAAAACAGCCAATTCATCAAAATAGCTATTATTTAGGGGCTTCAGACTTATTAGCGTTAGATTCCTGCCAGAGCGAAGTTTGATAATTTATCGAATCAGCGTCACTTAAACTAATAATTCCTCTGCCAATTTGTTCAATTAATTCGCTAGCCGAAATATTTCTAGCGGCACTTAGTTTTGCTAATCCAGCTTTAGCTGTTGGCGTAATGGCAAATGAGGCAGGTTTTTTAAGTTCGTCATATATTTCAGGCTGACCTCTCATAGATTTTAATCCAGGCCGAATTGGTTTTTTTTCATGTGGGTTACGGCAGCGATTCTTGTGATTCTTAGGCATTTAATTCTCGACTTTATTGAAAATTTTGCAGCAAAATCTATCACCCCAATGGGAATAATTAG
The DNA here is from genome assembly GCF_015207735.1 of [Phormidium] sp. LEGE 05292. Lineage (GTDB taxonomy): Bacteria > Cyanobacteriota > Cyanobacteriia > Cyanobacteriales > Aerosakkonemataceae > Floridanema. Next base: position 7,498 of record NZ_JADEWG010000171.1, on the reverse strand, counting down.
GGGTGAAATTCAGATTTAAGAGACAGACGTGAATGTTTTTAAGTCAACGTCTAAAAATTAATGGGTGATTGGCTCAGTTCATTTTTCTCTCCTAGTAGGGTAAAAAAACAGAAAACCGGGCAGGGCTACCTGTCCGGTTTGGAGTTTCTTGAATGTTTCGATCGTTACAACTGGAGTTTAGACATCGCACTTTTAGTGCGATGTCTAAACTCCAGTATTGAAGTAAGCTTATCAATCGCTAATGCTCTCATCTTCTGAAGATACTAAACCAAAAATTTTATTATATTATTGGTAGGGAGATCGCAAATTCTGTCCCCACACCAATCTCTGAATTAACGCTGATGCTACCCCCATGTTTTTCTACCATAATTTTTCGGGCGATCGCCAATCCCAATCCAGTTCCTTTGCCGACTCCTTTAGTTGTAAATGAATACTCAAAAATTTTCTCCTGTACCGCTTCACTCATGCCAATACCATTATCTTTTATCCGAATTATTGCCTGTTCTTCGTTGCTAGATAATTCAGTTTTGATAATAATTTGATTGTTAATTTCCTGATAACTACGTCCTTGATTCGATTCTTCCAGTGCATCAATTGCATTACTCAAAATATTCATAAACACCTGATTCAATTGTCCGGCATAACATTCGATTTGGGGAAAATTGCCGTAATCCTTAATAACTTTGATTTCCGGGCGATTTTCGCTAGCTTTAAGGCGATGTTTAAGAATCATAAGGGTGCTATTAATACCGTCGTGAATATTGCAGGCAACAGGGCGATCGCTATCCGCACGGGAGAAGGTTCTCAGACTAGTGCTAATGTCTTGAATTCGCTTGATTCCTTCTTGCATTGAACTGAGTAATTTCGGTAAATCTTCCCGGATGTAGTCAAGTTCAATAGTTTCGATTTCCTCTTGAACTTTTGGGTCTAATTCAGGATATTTTTCCTGTATTAGATCGAGTAAGTCAAACAAATCGTTAATGTAGTCTAATGCGGGAGTAATATTGCCATTTAAGAAGCCAACCGGGTTATTAATTTCGTGAGCGACTCCGGCAACTAAGTTACCCAAAGCTGACATTTTTTCGCTTTGAACGATTTGAAGTTGTGCTTGTTTAAGATCGGTTAAAGCTTGTTGTGCCGCTTGGTAAAGGCGGGCATTTTCCAAGGAAATAGCTGCTTGAGAGCAAATTATATTGAGGATTTCAATGCGCTCGCTCGTAAACGCTCCCGCTGTCAAATCATTTTCCAAATATAAAACTCCAAGCAACTGCCCTTGATTCAAAATTGGGCTACAAAGAACACTTTTTGGTCGGTGCTTTTGCAGGTAACTATCAGCTGCAAACTGAGAATTTATTTTGGCATCCGAAAGTACCAGAGGTTTCAAAGTACGCTTGACAGTATTCACCCAACTAATCGGGAAATAAGAGCTTGATTCTGGGGGATTCGATGATAATATTTGGGGAGATTTCCCTTCTTCTACTAGGGCTACTACTTTGAATTCAATATCTTGCTTGAGTAGTAATACACACTTAGAAGCTCCGGCATTGGCAATGACTATTTTTAGGAGAGTAGTTAAGAGTTTATCAAGTTCAATTTCTCCAGAAATAGCTTGAGAGGCTTTAAATAGAGTTGCCAAATCCAGTGCTTCAGAGCTGCTGCTAGAGGTTTTGTTAGAAGTAATGGTTCCTCGAGCCATCATTTCTTTCCAAGAATCGGCAGTGCGAGGTTGTTGCAGGATAGGCGCAAGGAGTTGCGGATAGTGTTTTTCTAGATCGATTACTTTGGCTTTAGCTCCCCATTTCGCATAGCAGTAGTAGGCTTCTTGCATATAACTGGCAGCTACTTTTTCTTTGCCCCAAGTTAGATAAAATTTAGCTGCGAGTTCGTTGGCTAAGGCTTCTTCTTGGATATATTGGTTTTCTTTGGCTCCGGCAATGGCGCGATCGTACCAATCTCCTGCTTCATAATTCTTGCCTAAAACTCGGCATTTTTCTGCTTCTAGTAAATCAACTTTATGTTGGTGATTCATGGGGGCATGGTGCGCCCATCCAGCTACAGTGTTTTGATGCGTTTCTACCAGAGCGAGAGTATTAGCTTGCTCAATTTCTGACTGCGTAGAGAACAGCGCCAAGTAGGTTAACCCGGCATAGAAATGGAAAACCGGAGTATAAATCATTCCTGCCACTGCCATCAAATAGTGGTTAGCTTCGGCAATGTAGTCTAGAGCGATCGCGTGCTTGCCAAAGAAATAGGCAAGCATCAGCTTGTAGACATAAACAAAAGCGAGCGCGGGAAGCTCATTATTCTGATGGTGCTTGGGAATCATCTCCCTTTCATCGTAGGCACTACCGATTATTAAATCCGGTCGCGCGACAGTTTCCCTCAAATTCTGCACCACCTGCTGTTTTGCTTTCAGATAATTTCGAGAAGAATCTTGCTTTACACTCGCTAAGACAATACAGTAATTTTCTATTTCTGGTTCCCAATCGTCCAGATAAACTCCAGCGAATAAATAACCATAAAAATAATTACTCAGATTGTAGCCAGCATAAAGGAAATCACCTGTTTCCATTCCCGCCAGATAGCCCTCTTTCGCCGTCGGGATTGTTGCCCTCAGTGCTTCTTGACGATGCTGAAGCAAACCGCTAACCCAAAGTAAAGTTAGGCACTTAAATTTCCGCACATTCAACCGATCGAGTAAGCTCAGTGCCACTCGCCCAAAGGAATAGCCTTTTTCTACTTCTCTCAAAAAGGCAGACAGCACCTTTACCAAACCATCTCCGCTCAGGATGACTGACCTTGATTTAACCGTGAGCTCTCTGATACTCGCTACCCCCACGCCACTGACAAGGCAACCCGCCGCTGTCTATCTGTCGAGTCTGACAGCAGGTTCGCGGCGCACAATGGGAAAGGCACTCAATGCGATCGCTCGTCTACTAACCGATGACCAATGCGATGCCTTAACCTTAAACTGGGCGGCTTTGCGTTACCAACATACGGCAGCGATCCGGGCAGTATTAATGGAAAAATATGCCCCCGCTACCGCTAACCGAATGCTCTGTGCCTTGCGGCGGGTGCTAAAGGAAGCGCGGCGCTTGGGTTTGATGAGTGCGGACGACTATGCCGCAGCGGTAGATCTTCCTAGCGTGCGGGGTGAATCGCCCAGTCGGGGACGGGCACTGAAAAACAGCGAGATTGCGGCACTCCTGAAAGTGTGTCGGGATGACCCTTCGCTGTTGGGCGCTCGCGATGCGGCGTTGCTGGCGATTTTGAGCGGGACTGGGTTACGTCGTTCGGAGGTGGTGGCTTTGGATGTGGCAGACTTTGACCCCGCTACTGGTTCTTTGCAAGTGCGTCATGGTAAGGGGAAAAAATCTCGGACGGTGTATTTACCAGATGGCGCATCACGACTGGTTTTTTCGTGGTTGGAATTAAGAGGAAGTACACCAGGGGCACTCATCAATCCAATTCGCCGGGGAGATCGTATTGAGATGCGACAGATGACCGACCAGGCGGTGATGGTAATTCTCCAGAAAAGAGGTGTGCAAGCCAAGGTAGCCAACTTTTCTCCCCACGATTTTCGCCGGACTTTTATCAGTAATTTATTAGAAGCTGGTGCGGATGTTTTAACTGTGAGTCGTTTAGCTGGACACGCTGACCCGGCGACAACTTCTAAATACGATAAAAGGGAAGAGGTGGCTAAACGTAAAGCAGTACAGTTGTTGCAGATTCCTTTTGATTGATTCAGGGTAAAACAGCGATGACAAAAAAAAAGGAAGTCACCAAAAACATGAAGCTGCCCAGATATGGTTGTCCCGACAGATAAGCATTTCTCAAACAAATATACTAGCAATTTTTCATCAAATTCCTGACAAAAAGCATCTCGTCTATTGCAGCTTTATTTGCCCAAAAAATTTGGGAATTTAACCAACAAAAATTACTTAGCTTAAGGGATTCACTACCTTGAAAACACTATTTTTAGCTTGGCTTGACCCAAATAGTCGTTCCTGGTTTCCCATTGTTCGGTTAACATTTGATGGAGTAAACTATCAATTTGTTTACACTCAAGGGGCGAAAGAGGCTCAAGAGAAATGTGGTTTTCAACCTTTGTCATCGTTTCCACGTTTAGATGAAGTCTATACATCAACTCACTTATTTTCTGTATTCTCTAATCGGTTGATGCCACGAAGTCGTCCTGATTACTCAAGTTTTATTCAATGGTTGAATCTTCCCCAATATGAAAACGATCCAATTGCCATATTAGCTCGTAGTGGTGGGCAAAGAGAAACAGATACACTTACAGTTTTTCCAGAGCCAGAACCAGATGAAGCAGGACGATTTCAGATTCATTTTTTCGCTCGCGGACTGAGGCATCTACCAACAGGTGCAATTGAGAGAATTAATCGCTTTTCACCTGGGGAAAAGTTATGGTTAGCCCAGGAATTTCAAAATACAATTGATTCTCCAGCATTGACTCTTAACACAGAAGATCGTTACATCGTCGGGTATTGTCCGCCATATTTGAATAGTGAAATTTTGGCACTTCTACTGAGAAATCCCAGGGAAGTAGAGGTGCGTGTAGAGCGCGTCAATCAACCGCCAACACCGCTTCAGTTTCGCTTGTTATGTCAGCTAACCGCACAGTGGAGTGACACTTCGGACAAAGATGATACAGTCGCATCTTTGGAAGCGGACATGGCTCGCATCAAGCACCGCCTGATGGTTTTGGAGTCGGAAGTAGCATCAATTAAGCAGCGAAGAGTCGGTAAATCTCAAACCTATCCGTTCCCCAGAACACCTGTTAAACTACTGCCTCAAACAGAAGAGCAATTATCAACCAGACTTGGTGTGATGCCTTCTGAGATTCAGTCGGCAGTGGAAAAAGGAGAGGATTATTTTAAAAGTTGGAGCAAGCGAAGAGATCCGGCATTAAGAGTTTGGCAGAAGCGCGGAAACCTCTTCCATCCTTTGTCTGACTAAAGAGTATAGAATACAGATTATTGAATCAATACTCTCGAATAAAGATTATTGATTCTAGATTATTTAATATTTTTAGAGGAGAGAGGCTCCTTGGCAAAAACAGTACCCCGTTGCCTAGCAGTGTTCAACATGAAAGGCGGCGTTGGCAAATCCACCACAGTCTACAACTTAGCAGCAGGTCTGGTTAGGTTCAAAAAGCAGCGGGTGTTGCTAGTAGACATTGACCCCCAAGGTAACTCGTCAGCAGCATTGGGGATAGACATCTGGCAGCTAACTACCCAACTAAAAGATGTCTTGCAGCGCCGAGTCGGGATGGAACAAGTGGTGGTGAAGACTGCCAGTGGCGTTGATGTCGTACCTTCTAACATCCTGTTAGCTGAAGAAGAAATTCCCATATCGGGAATGCCAGGTCGAGAAGTGCTACTCAAAAAAGCACTAACTCCTCATATCGATCGGTATGACTTCATCCTGATTGATTGTCCGCCCAACGTGGGTGTGTTTGCGGTGAATGCACTCATGGCTTCTTTTGCAGTGATTATCCCGGTGGACATGAGTTACTTGGGATTGTTGGGCATCCAGGGAATTGAGCGAACTTTGACTTTAATTAGAGAACATCTAGACCACCCGATTCGCATTGCTGGGGTATTAGCCACTCGCTTTGACGGTCGGAATAATCTGAGTAAAGAAGTATTGGGAAGTCTGAAAACCCACTTTGGCGACAAGATGTTTCAAGCGGTGATTCCAGAAACAGTGAAGTTACGGGAGGCTCCTTCTCACAAACAATCTATCTTTGAGTACGACTCAAATGGGGTGGGAGCAAAAGCTTATCGTCAGTTAATAGATGAGGTGTACAAGTGGCAGTGAGTAAGAATAAGTCGCGCTCGGTTTTGGGTGACAACCCTTTGGCACAGGGAATTTTTAGTAAGACTCAAACAGATAAAGAGCTACCGGAAACTTCAGATAATCAAGAGTCTAGATTAAATAATCAAGAGTCAATAATAAAGAATCAAGAATCTAGATTCTTGGAAAAAACTGACAGGGAAGCGGTGAATCTGCGTTTGCCTTACGAGTTGAACGATTGGCTAAATGAATTGCTCAAAAAAGGGAAGCGGCGACATGGGTCAAAAATCCCCAAGGAAGTTTGGGTGCAAGCTGCCCTGGAGTTGTTCAAGGTGATGCCTGTCAATTGGGAGGAGATTGATTCCGAAGAAAGCTTGATGTCAACTTTGTTGAATCTAGAATCAAGAATCAAGAATTTATGAGGGTAATTCAGCTATTAGGGGTAAATCTAGCTCTCGCTAGATTTACCCCTATCACGGAAACAGTTGAGGGTGCGAAAGGTATTTTTCTATCCAACGATCGTCAAAAACCAACTCATAAATGCGGTTATTAACTTGAAGATAATCCCCTTGCTTAACTACTAAACCCGACATCAGCAATTCCGTTTCTTCTGGACTATCAACAGCTAAAACTTGTCCTTGATGTAAAATTTGGCGGTAAAGGTTTAGTAATTCAACTGCACGCTGTTTATCGTTCAAAATCCGATCGCGTATCGTCCGCAAATGTTCTGGTTGGTCAAGGGATTCCCAATTTTCGATAATATGCGAGCGCACTAATTCTTCCACATAAGCTGCTTCATCATTAGTCGGAATGGGAGACTCAGAACTGCAAATCAGTTTGCAGACTTTTTGGGTGAGAAAAGGCTGTCCTCCCGTCCAACTTATTACTTCTTTAAGTAACGTTTGGGGATTGCTAACTCGTTTGGTCAATCCTTGCAGTAAAGGTTGCGCTTCATGTACTTGAAAACCCTTGAGTTGAATCGCTTGACCGACATTAAAAGGAGTACGGTTTTTATCTAGAATTAATTGGGAAGGAGTGGCTACGCCTAACAGAACAAAATTCAAACGTTGATAATCGGAACTGTCAGCACGTTTGTTATAACAAGTGCGGATGATGCTAAAAAATGCACTGCTATCAAACTGAAGATCCAGTACGCTATCAATCTCATCGATAAAAATAATTATTTTTTCAGTAATAACAGTTAACAATACTTCGTTGATAAATTCTGACAACCGCTGCACGGGAGATAATAATTCCCGTTCCCGCCACCAAGTCCGAATATTGACTTTATCTAACAAATTAAAACCGCTAACTAAGAGGTAAGCAAAGCCTGCATACCACTGCTCTAAAGTTATCTGGAAATTGCCTATTACCGAAATATCGATCGCCGTACAAACAAATCCTTCTACTTGCAGCTTTTTCATAATTTGGACGCGCAAGCTGGATTTACCCATCTGTCGGCTATTTAATATGTAACAAAGCTGTCCGAGTTTCAAGGCTTTGTATAGGTGTCTATCGGCGGATCTCACTACATAAGTTGGTGCATCGATGGGCAAACTTCCGCCTACTTGGTAATCAAAACTAGGCGGTGCTTCTGCACTCCGTAGCAGCGCATTTTCTATTACTAATTCAGCTTGAGTTGCTTTGAGAATTTCCAGGGTGTGCGACAGTTCTTTGG
>NZ_JADEWG010000170.1 GCF_015207735.1 [Phormidium] sp. LEGE 05292 | reverse complement strand
CCCCATCTCCTCTGCACCCCTGCTTTCCAAATACCTGAACTTTAACTGAACTTTCACAGAACTTTCCTGTAACGACAAAGACTCCTGCATCAACGAAACTGAGATTAGTTGCAAGGAGTCTTCATTATGTCACTGCTTATTAATAACCAAGTCACCAATTTGTTAGACGGTAAAAATACTAAATCCTGCCTCAGCCAATATTTGCAAGGAGTGCAACATTTTGGCATTACCGTTGATGACATGGAAAAAGCTTTAGAATTTTATGTTGGTATTTTAGGGGGCAAAGTTGCGATCGGTGGTAATGGATTTTACGGCGAAGATTTGCAAAATTTGATGTTTCAAAAAGAACAATTAGAAGCAATTGAAAAAGGTATTAATCCCAAATGTATTGGTGTTCCCAACATCCTCAATGGTACAGAAGAAGCTTTAGATGTGCGATTCATTTCCTTTGGCAATACCTGTATTGAAGTCATCCATTTTCGCGATGCCAAACTAAACTATAAAGCCCCAAACATTTTCGCCAAAATTCCATCTTCTGTCGGTTATGCCAACGTCCCGCATATCTCTTTTCACGTCAAAGATGATGTTGATTTGAATGAATTTGCTAAGTTGTTAGAAGCAGAATGTCAAAAGCGAGGTTTGACAGAAGTTGTAGTGAACAAAATCATCACAGTTAACTCAGAAGCAGAGAGGAAAAAAGCGGGACTGCACTACGCTAAAACCGTTTTTCCTCCGGGAGAATTCGACGGTTGGGCATTATTTTACTGCAAAGGGCCAAATGGCGAACAATTAGAATTTAACCAAGTAACTCGGACAACTTTGGTTAATTTTAAAAGAGCGCAACAAGAATACAATCAAGAAGTTGGCAGAGATTTTGTTTGGGCTTCTGATGCGGTGCAAGGTAGCGTCTCTGTTAATAATAGCAATGGTCATTGGGAATGGCCTCACACAAAAAAATGGCCTAAGTTCTCTGGTTCTAAAATCGACATTCTCAAGCAGTTATTCCTAGCTGGGGAAGCGATGAATATTAACAATTTTGTGCAGTTTTTCACTGAAGATGCTCACTACCAATTTGGTAATTTTCCCGTAGTTTACGGACATCAAGGAATTAAAGATTCTTCAATGGCGTTTTTGGAAAAATGCGAAGGTTTGCATCATCATTTGACAAATATGTGGCAAATGTCAGAAGAATTAGTGATTGTAGAAATGATTAATACTTATGTCCGTCATGATGGCAAAATTATTACTTTGCCTTGTGGTGATACTGTACGCTTTCGAGGTGACAAAATTTGTGACATGAGAATTTACATGGATATTGCACCGCTATTTTCTGAATAAATTTCAGTTCGTTGTATCGACTTTAGTCGTAGTAGGACTGAAGTCCCTACAACAAACCTGTGTTTACTAGCGATCCAAACATTTTAATTGGGAAATAATTTGAATCTCTGTCTTTGGGTAGTTGCGATCGCCAATCTAGTCATTAATCAAATAAATTTGCGCCTCAACTCAACTTTAGCGATAATTACGGTACGACCCTGTAGACCGTAAACATGGAAATCCTCGATCGATGATGGAATTTGAGGAAGGCTTAAAAGTTGCAGACGAGGCGTTTTTTCTTAGCGTCGGTAGAAGATTAACAGAGGTAGAAATTGCCATTTTACGAGGCTCTTGGCAAGGTTTAACTTATGAACAAATTTCCGACGTTAGTAGCTATTCTGTTAGTTATCTAAAGCGAGATATTGGGCCAAAATTGTGGAAATTGCTTTCCGAAGCTTTGGGTGAGGAGGTGAGTAAAAGCAATTTTCGACCAGCTTTAGAACGCAAATGGCGATCGCTTTTAACCACACAAACAATAACACAAATTCCTGTTACCAATCGTCGCCAAGATTGGGGAGAAGCAATTGATGTGTCTATTTTTTATGGTCGAACTTCTGAATTAACTACATTATCACAATGGATTTTAAAAGATAATTGTCGATTAATTTGTTTGTTAGGAATGGGAGGAATCGGAAAAACTGCTTTATCTGTAAAGTTAGCACAACAAATCCAAAATAAATTTGATTATGTAATTTGGCGCAGTCTTCGCAATGCACCACCATTAGAAAATCTGCTGAATGAATTAGTTTTGTTTCTCTCCAATCAGCAAGATAACAAAGCAGAATTATGTCAATTAATCAAATATTTGCGTTCTCATCGTTGTTTGGTAATTTTGGATAATTTGGAAACAATTTTAAATGCTAATCGCGCTGGATATTATCGATCGGGATACGAAAATTATGGCGAATTACTACAAGTTATTGGGGAAACTCCACATTCAAGTTGTGTAATTGTTACTAGTCGGGAAAAACCTGCTGAGATTGCTACCTTTGAAGGCGTAGAATTAGCAGTACGTTCTTTTCGATTAAGTGGATTACAAGCAGAAGCCGAACAATTATTTGCTGCAAAAGGCTTATTTGGTTCCGATGCTGATAAACAAAAGTTAATTGAATGTTATGGAGGAAATCCTTTAGCTTTAAAAATTGTTTCTACTTCTATTCAAGATTTATTTGATGGGAATATCAGCGAATTTTTAGCCCAAGATACACCGCTTTTTAATGGGGTGCGACGGCTTTTGGATCGGCAATTTAGCCGTCTTTCTCCTAACGAACAAACGGTAATGTATTGGTTGGCAATTAATCGAGAATGGACGACTGTTTCGGAGTTGTATGAAGATATTTGTCCGCCAATTTCTCGCGCTAGATTGTTGGAAACATTGGAAGCTTTAAGTTGGCGAAACTTAATTGAAAAACAATCAGGTAGTTATACGCAACAACCTGTAGTTATGGAGTATGTGAGCGATCGCCTAACCGAAACCATTGCTGAAGAATTACTCACAAAAAAACTCTCCCTATTTATTAATTACGCACTGTTAAAAACCAACGTCAAAGATTACATCAGAGAAAGCCAAATTCGCCTCATATTAGCACCTATTGCTGAAAAAATTCATACATATTTCACTAATAAAACAGCATTAGAACAACTCTTAAAACAAATTATTAGATTACTAAAATCTGAAGAAAAAGGCTCATTCGGTTATAGTTCTGGAAATCTCATCAATCTCTTTCGTCACTTAGAAACTGATTTAACAGATTATGATTTCTCTAATTTAGAGTTTCGCCAAGCTTATCTTTTAGATGTCAATTTGCACAACGTTAATTTCTGCAATAGTAATTTTTATAAATCAAGCTTCAATCAAGCTTTTGGTAGTATTGTATCTGTTGATTTTAGTCCGAATGGAGAACTAGTAGCTTGTGGCGATGCTACAGGCGAAATTTATCTTTGGTCACTGGATCATGTGCTTAATTCTGCCAGTAGTATTTGTCAACCATTATTAACTTTAAAAGGGCATACTAGTTGGGTTTGGTCAATCAAATTCAGTCCTTTAGGGCAGATAATTGCTAGTTGTGGTGAAGACCAAACTATTAGAATTTGGAATGTCTCAACAGGCGAGTGTTTACGAATTTTACAGGGTCATACAAGTGTAATTTTGTCAGTTTCTTTTAGTCCAGATGGTCAAATCCTGGCTACCAGTAGTGGAGATGCTACTGTAAAAATTTGGGATATAAATACAGGAAACTGTTTGCAAACTTTCTCTGGTAATACAAATCACAACCGTACTGTTTCTATTAGTCCTAATGGTCAATTAGTTGCCAGTGGTAGCGCCGATCAAACTATTAGAATTTGGCAGATAAAAAGTGGTGGACTTTTGAAAGTTTTAACTGGACATCAAGGACAAATTTGGACGATCGACTTTCATCCAAATGGTAAATTAATTGCTAGCGGTAGTCACGATCAAAATATTAGAATTTGGGATGTTAGTACAGGTAAGTGCTTAAAAATTTTAATGGGACATCAGGGACAAATTTGGTCGGTTGCTTTTAGTCCTAATGGTAAAACTCTTGCAAGTGGGAGTGGAGATAGAACAATCAAAATTTGGCAATTTGAAACAGGTGAATGTTTAAAAACTTTCCAGGGACATACTAACTTAGTTTGGTCAGTTGCTTTTAGTCCTGATGGAAGAACGATCGCTAGTGGTAGCGAAGACCAAACAATGAAACTTTGGGATGTCCAAACTGGTCAAGCATTGAGAACTTTTCAAGGCTATGCTATTCAAATTTGGTCAGTTTCTTTTAGCCCTAACGATCAGATTTTAGCTAGTTGTGGCACAGATTCAACTATCAGAATTTGGAATTATCATACAGGCGAATGCCTGAAAACTTTGCAAAAGAAATATACTAGTTGGATGGTATGTCTTGCTTTCAGTCCTAACGGTAAAATTATGGTTAGCGGTAGTGCTGATTGTCATATTAGAATTTGGGATGTAAATACAGGTGAATGTTTACACAATTTGCCAGGACATACTAGTTGGGTAACTTCTGTAGCATTTAGTCCAGATGGTCAATATTTAGCCACTAGCAGTATGGATAAAACTATTAAAATTTGGGATGTTTCTACCAGTAAATGTGTAAAAGATTGGCAGGTACATACAAATTGGATTTGGTCGGTTTCTTGGAGTCCCGACGGTCAAAAGTTAGCTAGTGGTAGTTTAGATAAAATAGTGAAAATTTTGGATGCAAATACAGGTGAATGTTTGAAAAATTTTGTTGGTCATACTAATTGGGTGTGGTCAGTTGTTTTCAGTCCAGATGGTAAAATGTTGGCTAGCAGTAGCAGCGATCAAACTGTCAGAATATGGGATATAAATACGGGAGAAAGTTTAAAAGTTTTTCACGGACATACTAATCAAATATTTGGAGTAAGATTTAGCCCAGATGGTAAATTGATTGCTAGTGCTGGTACCGATCAAACAGTGAGAATTTGGGATATTAATACAGGTCAATGTTTAAAAGTTTTGCCAGGACATAACAATCAAATACGTACTCTGGCTTTTTCTGTTGGGGGAAATGCGATCGCCAGCGGCAGCGCCGACGGAACAATTAAAATTTGGGATGTGCAAACAGGTCAATGTTTAAGAACTTTACAGGCAAAAAGACCTTATGAAGGTATGAATATTACCGGAATTACTGGGTTAAATGAAGCAGAAAAAGCAACGTTAAAAGCGTTAGGTGCAGAAGTTGATTCTACATCATAAAAAAGAAGGTAAAATTAATAACTAACGACTAAACTTAGTTAGCGATCCAATCCAAATTAACACAATATTATCTAAACTAATACAGGCGTTACACAATTGTTACACGCGATCGTATACCCAGGATTTGAGTACTAGCTTTTTCCTGGTATTTTGAAAGGGCTAATCTTCTGCACCAATCGCCAAACCTTTTTTACTTTAGACCATTTGTTTGTCAGCTTTCAAAGCTTAATTTCCTGTCCATTATAGTAGTGTTTAACCTCTTTCCCCGTCGCAATATTGGTAATTTCTTTCATAGAAATTCGTTTGAGGAATGGGTCAGATAACAGTGGTGTGTAATATAAACAATTGTCAAAATAGTAATGGGTTACTTGACTGTGCCGACTTCTTGTAGGATCTAAAATTTTACTGCCACCATGTAATAAGTTAGCAGACCAAATAAGTGCTTGACCTTTCCGAATACAGAGATCAATTTTTTCCAGTTGATAATGAGATATCAAAGATTCTATGAAATTTTCATAAACTGAATAATACTCGTAAGGATGCTGCTGATAACTCCCCTTTATTCCCAAATTATTTAAATCAAATATAGGTAGTTTATGACTGCCGGGATAGTAATGCAGTGGGCCGTTATTTACATCTATATCTTCTAGGGCTACCCACACTCCACACATAAATCCAGCGGGTACGCAATGAAAATGTATTGTATCGCTGTGAGTACTTTGTTCTGTACCTTGAGGAAAATTTAATGTTTGAAAAGGTATGGGTTCTCGCTGATAAAGCGTTTTCAGAATCGAAAGAACTTTAGGTGCTGTAGCGATCGTTCTTACATCATCGTTAAATTTCCAAGCATCTTGAATTCTGTGTGGGTCGATATAATGAGATTCTAGTTGGTTAATTATTTGCTCTGCTATTCGATCGAAGTTAGGAATTTCTGAATCTATAATTAAATAGCCATGAGCGGCAAAATATTTTACTTTCTTTTTGGTTTCTTCATCTAAATTAGATTGTGCCAGTAATTGGTCAAAAAACGGCGACTCAATCCAGGGTAAATTTAGTTGCGGTATTTTGGCTATATTATCTACTATCATATTAGTTTATCTTTGCTTGGTTACAAAGAAAAATTATAATACAAAAGAGTAAAATTCCAGCAAGTTAAACTAAGAAATAATTTCTGACCGGGTGACAACAATCGGTAAACCCCGTCAAGTCCACATAAACGACCTTATTATCAGCGAGGTCGAAGAGCCGAGAAGCTTATCCAGTCTACCTTTTATCCATAGTTGTCACCCCGTCAGAAATAATTTAATAACAGGTAATATCTTATGTCTTGGAGTCGCAGAAATTTTCTGATTTCCGCAGGTGCAGGTTTAGGCATCATACCCAGAATCCAAAAATGGTTAATTATTTGCACAGCAACTCTGTTCTTAGTCTGGAATTTACTAGGAATACCCAACGCTTTAGCAGTAACTAATCCAGTCAAAACTAATAACGTCCAAACACAATTAATTAGCGAAAATAAAGCCATTCAACCGGGCAAACCATTCTGGGTAGCACTATACATGAAAATTCGCCCAGGTTGGCATACTTACTGGCAAAATCCAGGTGACTCTGGTTCAATCCCTAAAATTAATTGGCAGTTGCCAACCGGATTTAAAGCTGGGAAAATAGTATGGCCTCACCCGGAAAGATTACCATTTGGGCCATTAGTAAATTTCGGCTACGAAAATGAAGTTTACCTATTAACTCAAATCACTCCCCCAACTAATTTACCCACAAATAAAGCTGTTTTATTACGTGGTAAAGCTGATTGGTTAGTTTGTGAAAAAGACTGTATTCCCGAAAGTGCTAACATCAGTTTAACTTTACCAATTACCTCTACAACTCCCGCCAAAGATGAAAGATGGGTAACAGCATTTGCGAAAACTAGGCAAGCGATTCCTAAACCAATACCTTGGCAAACTACAGCCACAGCAAATGATACTAATTTAACGATCGCAGTTAATGCCCCAGAATTACAATCTGGGCAAATTAAAAAAGTAACCTTCTTTCCTTTCAAAGACGGAGTAATTAATAACCCAGCACCCCAAAAACTCAACTTTACTAAAGATGGGTTAACTCTGAATTTAGAAAGAGGATATCAACCCAAATTATCCAGTGTAGATGGTGTTTTGGTAATCCAAGAAAAGCTAGACAATCAATCTGTTACCCAAGCTTTTAATATTCAAGCAAAAATTGGTGCGATCGCAGCAACACAGCCAAAAACAGCCGCTACAACTAGCAGTATTTCTGTTTGGCAAGCAGTCTTTTTCGCTTTAATAGGCGGGATAGTTCTTAACTTAATGCCTTGTGTGTTTCCTGTATTATCTTTGAAGGCTTTAAGCATTGCCCAAACTGCTCAAAAAAGTGCTAAAGAAGCGCGAATTAGTGGCATTGCTTTTACGGCGGGAGTGTTAGTTAGTTTTGCGGGTTTGGCGATCGCACTTCTAACCCTAAGATCTTTCGGACAACAAATAGGTTGGGGTTTTCAACTCCAATCACCAATCATTGTCATGCTGTTAGCTTATGTATTATTTGCCGTTGGTTTAAGTCTTTCAGGAGTCTTCATTTTTGGCGCTTCTTTGATGGGAATTGGACAGAATTTGGCAGTAAAAAATGGCTACACAGGCGAATTTTTTACCGGGGTATTTGCCACAGTAATGGCAACTCCTTGTACTGCGCCATTTATGGCAACTGCAATTGGTGTCGCACTTACTCAATCTCCACCTGTCGCTTTAGCAATTTTATTAGTTTTGGGTTTTGGTTTAGCACTACCTTATTTAATTATTTGTTTTGTGCCAGCTTTGCGCCGCAAATTACCAAAACCAGGTGCTTGGATGGAAACGTTTTCTCAGTTTCTCGCCTTCCCCATGTATGGTGCTGCTGCTTGGTTAGTTTGGGTATTAACGCAACAAACTGGAAGTGATGGTTTAGCAGCGGTTTTAACAGGTTTTGTATTAATTGGTTTCGCTGCTTGGTTATATCAAAAAGCCCAAAGATTGGGAAAAATTTGGCGAAGAGTCGGAATTTTTGGGGCGCTAGTTGCGATCGCACTTGCCCTCACTTTAGCACCCATCGCCGGAAATTCCACCATCAAAACCGCCCAACAAACTACAAAAAATTCAGTTTGGCAATCTTATACCGCAGAGAAATTGACGGAAATTCGCCAATCTGGTAAACCTGTATTTGTTAACTTTTCTGCATCTTGGTGTATCACCTGCTTAGTCAACGAACGAGTTGCCCTTAGTCAACCAGAAGTACAACAAGCTTTTCAACAAAAAGGTGTCACATTGATGAAAGCAGATTGGACAAATCGTAACGCTACAATTACAAAAGCATTAAGTAGTTTTGGGCGCAGTGGAGTTCCCCTTTATGTGTTGTATCCTTCCGGTGCAAAATCTCAGGAACCAATTGTGTTACCACAAATCTTAACTCCTGATATCATCCGAAATACATTGAATCAAATTTAAAACAATTTCCAAGGAGAATCAACCAAAATGAAAGCGACTAAAAGCTTATTGGGTATCACCACTACCGGACTTTTCTTAGCTTTAACTGCTCAAATCGGTGCTATTTCTAACGCTGGTAATTTGCTAAATACTGAGAACAAAAATGTTTCTCCAATTACCCATATTGCTGCTTCTAACACTTCCCCTGCCTATTCATCTGCGGGTATTCAATCATCATCGGAAATCAAAGTAGCAGCTGCCAGTGTTAATAAAGCAGCACCTAATTTTGTCGCCGTAGATACTAACGGCAAAACGCACCGTTTAACCGATTTTAAAGGGAAGATTGTAGTTTTAGAATGGACTAATAACGAATGTCCTTTTGTCCGCAAACACTACGGTTCTGGTAATATGCAAAAACTGCAAAAAGAACTTACTGGTAAAGGTGCAGTTTGGATTTCTATTATTTCATCTGCACCCGGAATGCAAGGTTATGTTAGTGCCAGTCAAGCAAATGAACTAACTAAAAGCCGCAATGCCGCACCAACCGCAGTTATTCTCGATCCAGAAGGTAAAATTGGCAAACAATATGGTGCTCGTACTACACCTCACATATTTGTAATTGGCACCGATGGGAATATTAAATATATGGGTGCGATCGATAGTATTGCTTCACCCGATCCCGCAGATATTGCCAAAGCAGATAATTATGTTCGTGATGCTGTAAATTCTTTAATTAGCGGTAAGCCAGTTGCTAATTCTGTCACTCAACCTTACGGTTGTAGCGTGAAATATGGTAGTTAGCGATCGCATCTAAGCACCAGGAGATTGTCTAAGTAAGAATTAAAACACCTTTCTCAGACAATCTCTTTTTTTTCTTTGATAATCAACAATATTTACTAACTTACATAGATAAATAAAAGTATATTTTTTTACTTATTATCCGCTTTTAGCAATCTCCCCTTGACGATTGATTAGAGAAGGCTAAGATTGTGAAGAATAATACGGCAAATTCGTAGTCATATAAATTTCAGTATCCACTACTCCAGGCAGTTGCATATATTGAAGCGTACTAGATATAAATGATATGGCTAAGCCTAAAATGCGGTAAATTTATTGACTGAATACTCGTGAGTTACCAGATATCAGAAGGTGCATAATTAAAATGACAACAACTAAGCATCAAAACACTGAATTTACTGGCAATTTTGCAAAAGATGAGTCAGGAACTCTAAGTTCTTCTTTGAAATTAAATACACAAACACAGCGCAGCCTCCAAGAAGATCAGCAAACCATTTATAACTTTCTTTTTAGATTAGTCAGGAAAAGTTCTTCTGAAGTGGTTTTACAAGAGTTTAGAAAAATGTTTATTGAGCCTGTGTATGATTTAAATTCAGAACCTTTACAAGCTCTTTATAGAATAGTTTTGGCTAATAATGAAACTGAGTTTATCAACACACTAAAACGTTGCTGTTATATTTTAATCAATAACTGGGATTCCACCAGACAGCATCAAGCAATTCGTAATTTAGTAGAGATATTTCCCCAAAGAATCAGTCATCATGCTGTACCTTTAAAACTTTATCGAATTAGTAATTGGATGAATACCTTTGTGAAAAGCAAAGATTTTGAAGATTTAAAGATTTTTGCTTTTCGGAGTGACGAAGGTAAAGCGAGACATTGGAGCGATCGCTATACCTCCTATCTCCTAGTTCCTCAATATATTGAATCCAACAACCCAGTGGAACAAAGAGAAGCCGCTAAAACATTAGCTAAACAATTAAAAGACAAATTTAAATTTGATTTGGCTATGTACACTGCTCGTTCTATCTCCCCAACAGCCAAAGAAAATCTCTCTACAAATCCCACTGGCTTAGGAGAAAAAGTAGTAGATGTGATTAAAATTTTGGTAGGTAGACAAGGTGAATTTAAATACAATGAATTAGCGAGAATTTTCCTCAGACAAACTCACGACTTAAACTATGAAGAATTCAAAGTAAGTTTACATAAATACTTAACTTTTGGCTTTGCCGAAACGCCGACAAATAGTATTATTTGCCATAAATTAATAGGAAAGTTAAAAATCCTGCTCCCAGAATATGAAGGACAAAAGATTAATCGTCAATTCTTACTCAAAACCTGCCAATTTCTCATTGATAATTTAACAATTACAGACCAAGAATATCCATCAGAGCTATTTGTTTTATTGTTATCTCAGAAGAAGACAATCACATTGGTAATTCTATTATTAAAAATCGTCTTAA
Organism: [Phormidium] sp. LEGE 05292; assembly: GCF_015207735.1. Lineage (GTDB taxonomy): Bacteria > Cyanobacteriota > Cyanobacteriia > Cyanobacteriales > Aerosakkonemataceae > Floridanema. Next base: position 1,697 of record NZ_JADEWG010000170.1, on the reverse strand, counting down.
TTTGCGATCGTTCTCGAACTCATTTAGATACCTGTATCGCTGATTTGATTCGACACTATAAAAACTTACCAGAACAGGAATGCCAGTGGGTAATTAACTTTGTAGAAATTTTCAATATTGCCTTTACTATTTACACTGAAGACGTACAATACAATTTAGTCAAGTTAAATGAACAGGAAAATAGGGAATCAATGATGGCCGGGGAAAATTATCGACTTTTTTCTCAAGTGCGATTAAACAATAAATTTTGAATAATTCAAATTTGGTCAATAAATTTTATACTCAGCTTTGATGTAAAGTTATTCTGATTCCTTTAAGATTTTGAAAAATATAAAATTTACGACTGACTGACTTAAACAATATAGAGTGATATGCTGACAAAGGTAAATTTATTTTGTCATTAGCACAAGTTACCATGTCCCTCAAAAAAATTCTTTCCTACGCTTTGTTAATTTTCATACCAATTTCCCTAGCAGCGAAATATTTAGAATGGAATTCTTTAGTAGTTTTCATTACTTCCGCTTTAGGCATTGTACCCTTAGCGATTTGGTTAAGTACAGCAACCGAAGAAGTTGCTGTTATTTCTGGCCCTTCTATAGGTGCTTTGTTAAATGCAGTATTTGGCAATGCAACTGAATTAATTATTGCCATAGTTGCCTTAAGATCCGGTTTAGTTGATATTGTTAAAGCCAGCATTACCGGAACTATTGTGAGTAACTTACTCCTAGTAATGGGACTTTCCATGTTATTAGGTGGACTACGTTACAAAGAACAGGAATTTCAACCAGTAATCGCACGGGTCAACGGTTCAACAATGACTTTAGCGGTAATTGCAATTCTTTTACCCACAATGGTAATTTACACATCCAACGGCGTGAAAGAATCTGCAATTCTCAACCTTTCTATTACAGCCGCCGCAGTATTAATATTAGTCTATGCTTTAACTTTGGTGTTTTCTCTCAAAACCCACAGCTACCTCTATGATGTGGGATTAGTAGAATTAGAATCCGAAACTAGTAAAGGTTCGGAAACTGAAGAAACTACCCACAAACCGAATTTGTGGTTATGGTTAGGGGTTTTAGCAATAGCGACAATTGGAGTAGCTTTTGAATCGGAAATTTTTGTCGGCGCAGTGGAAGAAGCAACCGCAGGTTTGGGTTTAACTCCTTTGTTTACAGGTGTAATTCTGTTACCTTTGGTGGGTGGTGCTGCCGAATATGTTACCGCAGTTGGTGTTGCCATCAAAAATAATATGGATCTCTCAGTTTCGGTGGCAATGGGTTCTAGTTTATTAGTCGCATTGTTGGTAGCGCCAATTTTAGTTTTTGTAGGTTTGGTAATTCATCAACCAATGGATCTTAACTTTAATCCTTTTGAAGTTGTAGCGGTTGCAGTAGCAGTAACAGTTGCCAATTTAATCAGTTTAGATGGACGTTCTAATTGGTTGGAAGGTGCGTTACTTTTGGCAACTTACACAGTTTTGGGTGCCGCTTTTTATTTCCATCCAGCTTAGTAAGAAGTAGGGAGATGGGGAGATGGGGGGATGGCGAGATGGGGGAAATAGAAGAGATTATAGATATTAGGACTTACGCACTCAGCCAAATTTTCAACCAGAGAATCAGCCTTGCAACCTCATAACCGATGCCCAGAACAACCAGATTTTGTTTCAGTGCGTAAGTCCTAAATATAAATTATTT